>JALWTH010000365.1 GCA_027082975.1 Paracoccaceae bacterium
CCACATAGGCCTCGCGCGCGGCGTGCCAGTAGCCGGCCAGAAGCGCCGGGGCGCTGGCGTGCAGCGTCATCGGCGGGGCGGTCTGGAACTCTTCGGCCAGTTGGCGGTAAAGCGCGCGCAGGGTCGGATCGTCGCTGCCAAGATCCGGGCGAGCGAGGTGGCGGATGCCCTGTTGGGCCGCGTGGCGGAACACAAGGTTTTCAATGCGTTTCATCGGCATGGCGGGCCTCCTGTCAGGCGCTGGCCGGGGCGGTTGCCTGGGGCTCGGAGCACAGCGCGGCCAATGAGAACAGGTGAAAGACGATGAACAGCGGCACGAAGAAGGCCGGGAACAGCGCCAGCGGGTAGAGGTTGATGATGTTGGGGGCATCGCGCGACAAGAGGTGCAGGAAGCCTTCCGAAGTGATGAGCCCGATCGCGACCGCCACCGCGAAATCGGCGAGCCCGATCACGTTGGCGCGCAGCACCCGGGCGCGGGCGTCCGGTGCGCCGCGGCTGAGCGCACCCAGCGCCGCCATCGCCGCGAGACCGGCCCAGATGTCGCCCAGCCCTGCCGGCAGCGCGAATTGCCAGGGGATTTCGCCCAGCGCCCAGCCCAAGAGGAACAACCCGCCCATCACGCGGAAGACCTGAAACCCGATCAGGTGGCGCTGATCCAGCCCGCCCAGAATCGCCCGGCCTGTGGCGGTGAACCGCCCGAGCGCCCAGAGAAGCGCCGCCCCGCCAGTGAGCGGCATCAGCGCATAGGGCGGATCGGTGATGGTGGGTGGCGGCAGCAGGATGCGCGCGCGCGCCAGCGGCCCCATCGCCACGAACCAGACCGCCAGCAGCCCGGCCAGCCCGCCCAGCGCCCGGGCCGCGCGCCCCTGCGTGAGCCCCGCGCGCAGGGCGCCGAGGGTCAGAAGGCCGATGGCGGCGGCAGTCAGAAGGATGCCGAAGGCCTCGACATACAGTGTGGCTATGGTGTCGAACATGGGCTTTCCCTGTTTCGGCCTTGCCCGGATGCGCTCGGGCGTCGGCGTTCACTTGGATGATTCTTGTAATCCAAAATGGAAGATGATAGACATCATCCAAATTGTCAACACCGGGAAAATTCCATGCCGCGCATGTCCGCCGCCGAAAAGCAGAAGAGCCACGAGCGCATCCTGGAGGCCGCCGCGCGGCTCATGCGCGAACGCGGGATCGAGGCGACCAGCGTTGCCGATGTGATGCAGGCGGCGGGGCTTACCCATGGCGGCTTCTACAAGCATTTCCCCTCGAAACGGGCGCTGGTGGCCGAGGCGTTCCGCCACGCCGCCGAGGCCCTGCTTGGCGAGGCGGAAGCCGCCCCCGGCGGCCCGGCGCGCGCCGAGGCGCGGGCGCGCTATGTGGCGCGTTACCTGTCGGGCCAACACATGCGCGATGCCGGCCACGGCTGCCCCATCGCCGCGCTCGGCGCCGACCTGGCGCGCGACGAGGGGGCCGCGCGCAGCGAGGCCACGCGGGCGCTGGAGCGCATGGCCGCCATCCTCGGCCCGGATACGCCCGGCAAGGACGACAGCGGGCTGGCCCTGACCGCGCTGCTGGTGGGCACGGTCACGCTGGCCCGGCTGGCCGAAAAGCCGGACCTGTCAGCGCGCATTCTGGAGGCGGGAAGGCGGGCTGCCGACATGCTCGACAGATGTTCACAGAAAGGCGCCTGATGGTAGCGCGCAGCCCTTGACCCTGCCCCGTTTCACCGGACATCTGTGCGGTTTCGCTCTGGGCCCTTCGGCACTCACGGGGCAAGCCCATTCGAGGGCCGCGTGCGGGTGGTTTTCGTTACCGTCTTCGATCCGGCCTCGATCAACCCGATGACGGTTTCGGCATCGGGCAACGGGTTGACCTGGACCAATCCCGCGCTCGTTGGATTCGCCTTGAAGGCACTTCGTCAAAAGGATCTTCGCGATGTCCGGCGCCGTTTTGCCCTCTGATGGCCATGTCAGGGCTGCATTCTCGGTGCGCAAGTCCCGGCCGGTGAGCTTCGCGGTGCTGATCTGCGGGGGGGCAGGCGCGCATGGCAAATCCCGGCCACCTCGCCGGGAACTTTCCCCGGGCCGCGGGTCAGTTGCGAATCATTTGCAGAAATTTCGCTGCATGGTACATTGGGCCATGACGAAGCCGGCCTGACGCGTCCTGGTTATCAGATCGCAAGTTTCGGATTCCGCCCCGGCAGTCTGCTGCCCGCGACGCGGATCGCATGGGCGCAGGCTGATGGCATCGGGCGATCGGGGCGGCCGTCTCGTGAAAATGGCCCTTGAAGAATGGAGTGACCAGGCCTGGCTCCATCTTGTTTTCGGGCAATCGTTTCCCGGCAAGCAATGAAACAGGCAATGAAACCAATGGAAAAGTGTGAAGGGGCCACGGCCGACGAGGCCGGAAGGGAAAGCGCAGGAGAGATTTTCGCCCCCCGCATGTCAGCCGGGCGGCAAACCGACACCGAGAAACCCGCAATCGCCAGCGATCCGCTCGGAAATTCGCGCCGGGCAACCGCGCCGGGCGACAAGCTGCGGGGCTGCGGGTCAGGGCACGGTTTCGGGTCGGTACCGGGCAGGGAGCCTTTCCCGCACAGGCCGGCTGCCGGCAATATTGAAAAGACATCGGACCAGAAGAAATAAAGGATGAAGAGAAAATTACCGAAGCAACCGGAAGCGGCGCGGGAAGCCGCCTACCTGCATCCGAACCAGGAGCGTTTTCTGGAGTGCCGCGCGGCATTCGCCCCCGCACGCGGCATCCTCTACGAAGACCCCGGTTTCCTCGCTTCCCTGGATGCGAAGCTCGACCGGCTGCTGGCCAGGCGCCGGTTTCTCTCGCTCGACGTTTTCGACACGCTTCTGAATCGACAAAACGAATCCGAGCTCAGCCGCTTCGTGGAGATCGGGCGCGAATTTGCCCGGTATCTGAACGACACGGCAGAGCCGGCGCGCGTGGTGGAGCCGATCGACGGCTTTTTCGCCCGCTGGATGGGCACCCGCATCACTTATGCCCGGCGCCCGAAGGTCAGCGGCTGCCGCGAGGGCTCTCTCGCCGAGATCCACGCCATTGCGGCGGCGATGCTGCTGGGCCGGCCCGAAGCCCGGGCGGTGCGCGCATTCGGAGAAATCGAACTCGAGGTCGAGGCCCGGCATCTGTCGGTTTCGCAATTCTGGCTGGAGCGGATGAAACGGCACCGGGACAATGGCGGTACATGTATCCTGGTCACGGACATGTACATGCATGAAAGCGACGTGTGGAAGCTGCTGGAGAAGCTGGCCTTCCCGACCGATCTGGTGGAGCGGATATTCTCGAGCGCCGACCGTATCGTATCCAAGAAATCCGGCAGGATATTCGGCCTGATCGAGCGCGAACTGACCGCTGCGCCCGAAGATTTCCTGCATGTGGGGGACAATTTCCTGAGCGATTACGTGCGGGCAAGGCAAGCAGGCTGGGAAGCGCTGCATCTGCCGGTGCCCGACTGCGAACTGGCGCAGAGAGCCGCGGACCACGACGAAACGGCGGCCTGGCTCCTGGAAGAATACGGGTATCGGACCGAAATCGTCTGTCCCTACAGAAACCTGGCGCGGGCAGGATCCGAAACAGGGCCGGTTGCGGGAGAACGGGCATGAGCGACAGGCAGGAGCAGCCCCCCCCCCGGTCGATCTTCTGGGGCCGGTCATCCTGTACTGGCTCCACCTGCTGCACCAGCACATCCGCTATCTGGACGATGGCGAGACGGCCTTCCTGTACTGTACCAGGGCCGGACTGCGGATACGCGAGCTCTACCGGATATTCCTGCGGGAAAAGGGATTTGGCGACGATCCGGGCGAGGTTTTCCGGATCTCGCGCCTGGCCGTGTGCAAGGGCGTATTCGGCAGGCTGCCGGAGCGGGCGGGCCGAATCATCGAGGGCGAGTTTGCCGGCCAGCCGCTGCAGGCGCTGCTGGAAAGCCTGGTGCGCAACGAGCCCGCGCTGCTGAAGGCGGCGCGGGGCGAGGAAGCCGGTGCGCGGGGCGAGCGGCCTGCTTCGGATTTCGGTCGCTGGCTCGGGGAGCCGGACCCGCTCGCCCGCGAGGTCAGCGCCTATCTCGACCGCTCCACCGAAGCCTTCGCGCGGCACGTCCACGCGCTTTGCGGCGGGCGTGCGCGTGCCGTTCTGCTGGATACCGGCTGGAAGGGCACCGCCCAGAGCCTGCTTGCGAAGGCGTTTCCCGAAATCGCCTGGAAGGGGGTCTATTTCGGCCGGATCCCGAGCGAGGACGCCGATTCGGATATTGCCGAAGAGGTGATCGGCACCCTCTTTGACGCCACCCGGTACGACCCGGACCGGCCGGAAACCGCATTCGTGCTGCACCGGCACCTGATCGAGGCGCTGCTTGAGACGAATGCCCCCTCCATCGAGGAAACCCTGCCGGGAGCGCATCTGTCCGGCGCGACCGAGGCCAATGAAAACGAGACGCCCGACCCCGCGGAAGACACGCATTACATCGCCGTCAGGGAATATGTGCGCGCCAATGCGACGCAATCCCTGGCCTGGACACATGGCCGCTATCAGGCGGCGATACGGGCGCTTGCCCGGCGTCTGGCCTTTCCGAGCCGGAAAGAGGCGCTGGAGCTCATGCCCAAGCCGCGCTCGGCCGATTTCGGAAAGGCCCTTCGGGTGCCGGTACTGCTCCCGCCCGAGGCGCATGAGGAGATGGCCCGCGAGCAGCGCCTGAGCCGCGCGCTCTGGCCACAGGGACAAATCGCCCTCGAATACCCCGAGAAACATGCCCGCGACCTGCAGGCGCGCAGCCTGCAGCTGGTCCGGCCGGAGGATTACTTCCACGCCCCCGCCGCCGCGCGGCAGAGGGACGGCGAGCGGGTTGCGGTCATCACCCGCACCAAGAACCGCCCCATCCTGCTGCGCCGCGCCGCCGAAAGCGTGGCCGCCCAGAGCCATGCCGACCTGATCTGGGTCGTGGTAAATGACGGCGGCGATCCCGAAGCGGTCGAGGAGGTCGTGCGGGATTGTTTCGTGGAAAAGAGCCGGATCGTGCTGATCCACCACCCCGAGAGCCTGGGCATGGAGGCCGCGAGCAATGCCGGCATCGCCGCCGTGGCCGCCGACTTCGTGCTCATCCATGACGATGACGATTCCCTCGCCCCCGAATTCCTGGAAAGGACCGTGGCCTTCCTGCAAGGCGATGCGGGAGCGAAATACGGCGGGGTGGTCACCCGGAGCGTCTATGTCTCCGAGGAAATCCGCGGCGAGCGCATCGTCGAGCACGCCAGGACGCCGTTCATGCCCTGGGTGCAGCAGGTGCAGCTTGCCGAGATGGCCACCGGCAATTTCTTCCCGCCCATCGCCTTTCTCTACCGGCGGGAAATGTGGGAGGAAATCGGCGGCTATTGCGAGAGCCTGCCGGTCTTCGGCGACTGGAAGTTCAACCTCGATTTCCTGTCCCGGGCCGATATCGGCTTCCTGCCGGAGAGCCTGGCCCATTATCACCACCGCGACCGGGGCCTGGACGCGCAGCAGGGCGCCTATTCCAATTCGCTCCGGGGCGGCATCAAGAAACATGTGGAATACGAGGCGATCCTTCGCAACATGTGCATACGCGACCGGGAGAAGAACCCGGTTCTCGCCGAGCTGATGGCCTCTGCCTACCTGCATACGCATACCAGGCACCATGCCCGTGAGGCCGTCGGCCGACCGGACCCTGCGCATGTGGCGGCGGCGCCGGTCGCCGGCAAGGACGACTGGGAATGGGTCCGGCGCCATGGGCAGGCAGGCGCCCGCCCGCCCCGCCATCTCGGCGAGCGGCTGCTGCGCTGGGCGCTGGGGCGGGCGGCAAGGCGCATCCCGCTCAACCCGACATTTGACGAAGACGCCTATCTGCAGGAAAATCCCGATATCGCGGCCGCGGTCCGAAAAGGCACCTTTGCCAGCGGCTACGAGCACTATCTTCGCCACGGCTGCCTGGAAGGCCGGCGGCGGCCGACGAAAGCGGCGCAGCAGGGAGGCACGGCCTGAATGGGCAGAGCATCGACCCGTGGAAAGCTGGAATCCCTGTTTGCCTATGACGCGGACACGGTCGAGTATCTGGTAAACATATCGCCAGCGGCGGACATGCTGTTCTTCGAAGTGCCCAAGGCCGGCTGCACGACCATCAAGATGGCCATGCAATATGCCGAACGCCCCGGGCACATGCCCGAGCCCCGCCATGTGCACGACCGGGAGAAATCGCCCCTGGCGCGCATCAGCGATATCGACGCCCCGCCCGAGGCGATCTTTCGCGGCCCGATGTTCTACCGCTTCGCATTCGTGCGCAATCCCTACAGCCGCATCCTTTCGGCCTATCTCGACAAGCTGGTGCACAACGAATGGGAGCGGCAGAAGCGCCTGCCGGCGCTGGGCTTCGCGCCGGATGCCCCCCCCTCCTTTGCCCGGTTCCTGGAGATCATTGCCGCCGGCGATCCGGCAGGGCTGGATATCCACTGGATGCCCCAGTCCCTTCTGCTCAACCCGGAATATGTGGAATATGACGACATCTTCCGCTTCGAAGATTTCGACTCCGGCTTCGAGAAGATAAGGCACAGGCTGCGCCTCGACCGACGCCATTGGGACCGGATCACCGCCGGAGGCCGGCGCCATGGCACCGGGGCCAGCGACCTGCTGAGCGAGTATTATTCCGAGCGCGAAATCGACCTGGTGAACCGGATATACGGCGCCGATTTCGAGCGGTTCGGCTACGAGCCGGGCAATCTCCGGCAACTCGGCGCAACCCCGCGGCGGCAAGCGCCTGGGCCGCTCTCCGGCCTCGGGGGAAGCGGCGGCAGCGCAGGGACCGTTTTCGAGAAGGAGTGGTTCCTGCGCTCCGCCCTGGGCGGGATCCAGCAGGCGGTCGGCCGCGATCCGGCCCTGCCGGAGGCGGAAAACAGGCTCATGGTCGCCCTGGTCACCGATGCGCTGGATGCGCTCGGAGACGGGCGGTTGCGGTTTCGCGACATCTTTTCCTTCCTGGGCTTCTGCATCGACAGGGCCGGCCGGTCGCGCGCCCAGCTTTTCCAGGATCTCTGGGTCCTGCAGCAGCTGGACGAGAAGCGTGACGGATTTTTCGTCGAATTCGGCGCCTGCGACGGCCTGCATCTGAGCAACACCCACCTGCTGGAGCGCGCATATGGCTGGTCCGGCATCCTCTGCGAGCCCAATCCCGCCTGGCACGAAGCGCTGGCAGCGAACCGGACGGCGGCGATCGACACCCGCTGCGTCGCTCCCCGCTCGGGGGAGGAAATCGACCTCCTGTGCCCCGAGGACAGGCCTGAACTGGCCAGGATGCGCCACATCGTGCCCGACGACATCCACGAGCGCAACGGCAACCGCCGCCGCCACCGGCTGACCCGCTGCCAGAGCGTCAGCCTCACCGACCTGCTGGCCGAGCACGACGCCCCCCGCCAGATCGACTACATCTCGGTGGATACCGAAGGCTCCGAATACGAGATCCTGGCCGGGTTCGACTTCGAGCGATATGACGTGACCTGCTGGACGATCGAAAACGGCGGCGAGCCCGACAAGGCAGCCAGGATCAGCGCATTGATGCGCGAGAAGGGATACAGGCACTGGCGCCCCGGCATTTCGCGCTGGGACAGCTGGTTCACGCGGAGATAGGCACGGAGACAGGAATGCCGACCATCGACTGGAACAGAAGCTGGGCCAGAAACCTGATACATCACATGAAGGGCGGCCTCGGCGAAGGCCATTACGGCGACCAGTGGGGCGACCCGGAGAGCCGGCCCGACCTCGTCGCCGTGCGCAGGCGCTTCCTCGAGCCCTTCATCGACCCGGACCGGGTGGCCCTGGAGATCGGATCGGGCGGCGGGCGCTGGACCCGGTATCTGCTGCCGTTCCGCGAGGTCATCTGCGTGGAACTGAACCCGGAGATGTTCGGCTACCTGAAGGACCGCTTCGCCGACCCGCCGCATCTGCAATATGTGACCACCCACGGCTGGGACATCCCCTTCGTGCCCGAAAACCACGTCGATTTCGCTTTCACCTTCGGCGTCTTCGTGCATCTCGACCTGGAGATCATCTCGGGCTATGTCCAGTCGGTGCGCCATGTGCTGCGGCCGGGGGGGCGGTTTGTCCTGCAGTTTTCGAACAAGCGCAAGCCCGAGGCGGCGGCAAACCCGGACTTCTCCGATAACGACCCCGACAGGATGACCGCGCTCCTGGAATCGGCCGGCTTCGCCATTGCCGATCTGGACGACGAAACCATGAGCCATTCCACGATCATATCGGCCACGGCAGGCAGCTGAAACGGCCCCGCCGCCCACCGGGGGCGGTATCGCGATATTGGCCCGCCGGCAGCGAAATTGACCCAGATCAATTCCTCGGCCATGCTTCCGGTCGGGAGAGTGAAGGATTTCGTGTTTCTTTTCGAGGAGTAATTGCATGGTAAAGTATGTTTCCGACCGTCTGACCTCTTACCTGGAAGCCCCGGATCTCATCGCCACCGACCTCTATGCCAGTAGTGTCAATGGTAGCATCTGGGCAAGCGGTGATACGATCACCTTCATCTACAATATCGCGAATATCGGCACCGCGGATTCCTACAGCTCCGCCTCCGCCCTGTACATCTCCATCAATCCGCTGATCGACCCCACCGACAGAATATTGATCACCGACAATGATACCGGGGTGCTGCGGGTCGGCGAGGTGAGCGCCGAGGGGCAGCCGAACACCTTCACCTTCGATCTCGCCGCCCTGAACCTGTTGCCGGATCGCTTCTATTATGTCGGCGCGGTTGCGGATGTGAACGGCACCATCACCGAACTGGACGAGACCAACAACGTCTCCAACGTGGTCCAGATATATGTCGAGGCCGGCCCCCTCCCCGATCTCACCGTACTCCAATTCTTTACCGAAAGCGAATACGTCAATTCGTATTGGACCGACGGCGAACAGATCGGCTTCGAGCTCACAATGGCGAATATCGGCGATGCAAATGCCGGCAATTCCGTTTTGAGACTGTACATCTCCACCGATGCGACCATCACCACCGACGACACGCTGCTGTACAGCGAGAACGTACCAGGGCCGGTCCTCCCTGACGAAATGCCCCTCCTGGGCGATCTTTTCTACGCTTTTACCCTCGATTTCGCCGCTCTGGGCCTGACGCCGGGGACCTACTATGTGGGCGCCATTGTCGATGCGACCAATCTTGTCAACGAATCGAACGAGAGCAACAATGTCTCCGAGGTGTTCCAGGTGACCCTCCAGGCTGCCCCTGCCCCCGACCTCGTGGCGACCGATCTGGCGCTCAGTTCCACCACCTGGGCGGATGGCGACAGGATCGACTTCACCTACAACATCGAAAATACCGGCGATGCAGATGCCGGCAGCTCCGCCTCCGCCCTGTACATCTCCACCGACGCGACCATCACCACCGGCGACATATTGCTGAACATCGACTCATACACGGAGCCGGTCCTGAGCCCCGGTCAGGTGGACCCGGAGGGCTGGCCGAACAACATAATCCTCGATTTCGCCGCCCTGGGCCTGGCGCCGGGGACCTACTATATGGGCGCCATTGCGGATGTGCACGATAGTGTTGCCGAGTCGAACGAAACTAACAACGTCTCCAACGTGATCCAGGTGAGCGTCGAGGGCAATGGCGACGCAGCCCGGCATGATTTCAACGGCGATGCGATCAGCGACATCCTCTGGCGCAACGACACCACCGGACAGATCGGCATGTATGCCATGAACGACCAGGGCGTGGCTGCGTGGCAGGGGATCGGCTTCGCCAGCACTGTCTGGGATATCGTCGCCACCGGCGATTTCAATGGCGATGGCACCGACGACATCCTCTTTCGCCATACCGCCAATGGCCGGATCGGCATGTACGCCATGGATAACGGCACCGCCACATGGCAGGGCATCGCCAGCCCCGCCCAGGTCTGGGAATTCTCGGGGGTGGGCGATTTCAATGGCGACGGCACCGACGATATCCTCTGGCGCCATGCCACCGACGGCAGGATCGGCATGTATGCCATGGATAACGGCACCGCCGCATGGCAGGGCATCGCCAGTGCCTCCAGTGCCTGGCAGATCGCCGGCACGGGAGATTTCAACGGCGACGGGACCGACGACATCCTGTTCCGCCATGCCACCAGCGGCAATATCGGCATGTACGCCATGAATAACGGCGCCGCCACATGGCAGGGCATCGCCAGCCCCGCCCAGGTCTGGGCCACCGTCGGCACCGGCGACTTCAACGGCGACGGCACCGACGACATCCTCTGGCGCCATACCACCACTGGCGAGGTCGGCATGTATGTCATGAATAACGGCGCCGCCACATGGCAGAGCATCGCCACCCCCAGCCATGTATGGGACATCGTCGGCACCGGCGATTTCAATGGCGACGGCACCGACGACATCCTCTTCCGGCAGACCAACAACAACAGCGTCGGCGTGTATGTGATGGACAACGGCAACCCGACCTGGCTGGCAATCGGCAATCCGGCCCTGGCCTGGTCCGTCGAAGGGCAGGACGTGGATTCGTTCCATTTCCTCTGAAACACGCCTCGGGGCACGCAAGGCAATACCCCCGCCGGTGTGCCCCATCGGGTGGTTCAGTCTGCATGTTGGAACACGTCTCCCCAGATCGGATTCGGAGTTCCCATGAGGATCCTTTGTATTTCCCCGTCTTTGAGGCAGATATGGGGGCCGGAGATGGCTAGGCTCAGGACCCATCAATCCCGCGCTCACAGCGGCTTGAGGCGCGATGAACGCCGAGATGTTCGAGCGTTCCATCGCACCCAACCGGCACCGACCCGAACCCCACCGAAATGGCTTCTCGAAGCTCAAGGCGCTGCTCCGAAAGACAGCCGCGCGAACATGCGATGACCTGTGGCAGACGGCAGACCACATATGCGCCCTCTTCCCCCAAGACGAATGCCGCAATTTCTTCAGAGCCGCCGGATAGGGAACCGATAAACGCGACGTGCTCTACAGGTCTACGCCCTGGGCTCAGGCCCCACCCCCACCGCACGCCCGCTTTCAGCCCCGTTAACCTTTTGCCGCCATAACCGTCCCCGGTCGACCACCGGGGCAAAACCCCACCAGACAACGGGCCGGGCCGAAAACCCGGCGAGCATCGAGAAGCAGGCTTTTCCCCGCAGGCAGATCGCGGGGCTCCGGGGCAATCCCCCGCCACAGTCGCAACGAGCGGCGCCGCTCTCTCTCACAATCCCGGCACAGCCCGGACCGC
>JALWTH010000366.1 GCA_027082975.1 Paracoccaceae bacterium
CGGGTCAGGTTGTGACACTGGACTTCGATGCGGCCCGTCTGGATGTGGATCTCGATGAAAACGGCGTGATCACCCGGATCTGGTGCGGCTGAGGAGACTCGACTCGCTGGCCGGTGGGGCGTAGAGCTTCAAGAACATACCGTGAACACCCTTCTGAACCCACTCAGCGAACCTGCCATGCCAGCCCGTCGTATCCTTTGCCTGTGGTTTCCCCGCCTTGGGGCCGAACGGCTCTTGCGGATGCAGCACGGGCTGGCCATGGGGCCGCTGGCGACGCTCACCGATAGCGGCAACATGCAGGTGCTGGACGCCCTGTCGGCCGAGGCTTCGCGTGCCGGGCTCAGGGCGGGTCAGCCGTTGGCCGATGCCCGCGCCATGTGCCCGGACCTGGTGGTGCGCCCGGCCAGCCCGGTGGCCGAGGCGGCATTTCTGACCCGGCTCAGGCGCTGGGCGGGCAAGTTCAGCCCCTGGGTGGGGGAAGAGCCGCCCGACGCGCTGATGCTCGACATTACCGGCTGTGCCCATCTTTTCGGAGGCGAAGCCGCACTGGCGGCCCAGGCCCAGGCCGATTGTGCCCGGCTGGGCCTGACCCTCAGGCTGGGGCTGGCCGATACGGTGGGGGCTGCCTGGGCTCTGGCGCGCTGCGCCGGGGGCCAGGTGACCGGCGGGGCCGGCGGCGATGCGATCGATGCCGAGGCACGGGCGACCCGGTCGCGTGCGGCCCGGGCCACCGGGGGCAAGCCCCGTCACTGGACCCGGGGCGGGCAGGCGCCGGCAGTGTCCATCGGCCAGGCGCCGGCGATGCGTATCGCGCCCCCGGGCCAGACCCGCGCGGCCTTGGCCCCGTTGCCGGTGGCGGGGCTGCGCCTGCCCGAGGCTGACCTGGCTGGGCTGGGCCGACTGGGGGTCCGGCGCATCGGCGACCTTTATGACATGCCGCGGGCGGGGTTGGCGCGCCGCTTTGGTCGCAATCTGGTGCGCCGGCTGGATCAGGCGCTGGGGGCGGACCCCGAACCTGTTGCCCCCGCCCGGGCACCGATGCATTTCGCGGTGCGCATGAGCTTGCCCGAACCGGTCGGGCTGGAAGCCGACCTGCTGGCCGGGCTTGACCGGCTGTTGCCGGTGCTGGCCGAGCGATTGCGTGCGCGCGGCCGGGGCGCGCGTCAGGTGCAGCTGGAACTGGGTCGCACCGATGGCAGCCTGCAGGTGATCCGGGCGGGGCTCGCGCGGGCTTCGGCCGATCCCGAGCGTATCCGTCCGCTGATTGCCATGCAGCTGGGCGAGGTCGAGGCGGGTTTCGGCATCGATCTGATCCGGCTGGTGGTTCTGCATCACGAGCCGGTGGCACCGGTGCAGCATCGCGGCCCGGTGGTGGCAGGCGGTGGGGACAGGCCGGGCGCCGACGCTACGGCGCTTGCGGATCTGATGGGCCGGATCGGCGCCCGGCTGGGGCTTGATGCCCTGACCCGGCTGCATCCGGCCGAAAGCCATATCCCGGAAAAGGCGGCCCTGGTGCTGGCGGCGGCCTGGTCGGAGCCCTCGACCGACTGGCAGCCTCCACCGGGGCTCATGCGCCCGCTGCTGCTCTGGCCGCCCGAGCCGGTGGGGGCGCCGCCTGGCCCAACCTTGCCGGGCGGGTTCCGGTGGCGTGGGCAGGCGCATGCGGTTGCCAGCGCGCTGGGCCCCGAGCGAGTTGCGCCGGAATGGTGGCTGGCCGAGGCCGAGTGGCGCACCGGCCTGCGCGATTACTGGCAGGTGGTGACCACGCGCGGCGCGCGGCTCTGGCTGTTCTTTGCCCATGGTGCCGAATTGTCCCCGGGCTGGTTCTGCCATGGGAGCTTTGCCTGACCCAGCCCCCTTGCCACCGGGCTTGCGGGCAGACCAGTGTCACCAAGATGACCACGCTTGCAGCCCGGCCGGGCCCGGCAGTATGCCACATCGGACCTCATTTGAGGCGTGCAGAACAAGAGCTCGCGCAAATATAGCGTTGAAACTTGCAAATATCATTGCGGCGAAATCTCTGAAAAGCAAAAGGCCCCCTCAGGGGCCTTGTTTCATTGGTCGGAGTGAGAGGATTCGAACCTCCGGCCCCTGCCTCCCGAAGACAGTGCTCTACCAGGCTGAGCTACACTCCGACCGTGGAATAGGCGCCTATACCCGTCTGGCGGATTTTGCAAGAGGGTTTCAGCCGAAATCGGCGTTGAATCCGCTTGTCTCGCCGTGCCGCCGGGGCCATGCTTTGCCGGGGTGCAGGAAGTGGCCGTCGCGTGACCGAAAAACTTCAGATATTCACCGCATTGGGCGGCATCGGCATGTTCCTTCTGGGCATGGAGATGTTGACCCGTGCCCTGCGCGATGCGGCCGGTGCGCGGCTGCGTGGGCTGCTGGCCCGTTTCACCACCACGCCCTTGCGCGGGGTCATGACCGGCGCTCTGGTCACGGCGGTGATCCAGTCCTCGTCCGCGACTACGGTGATGACGGTGGGCTTTGTCGGGGCCGGGCTGCTGGAGCTGCATCAGGCACTGGGCATCCTGTTTGGCGCCAATATCGGCACCACGGTCACTGGCTGGCTGGTGACGTTTCTGGGGCTGAAGCTCGACCTTGCCAGTTTTGCCATGGCGGCGCTGCTGCCGGCAGCGCTGGCGCTGCTTCTGACCCAGGGGACGTCGGCGCGGATCGGGCGGCTGGTGTCGGGCCTGGCCTTGATGCTGATCGGGCTCGAGATGATGCAGGATGCCCTGCAGGGGGCGGCCGGAATGGTGCTGCCCGACACCATGCAAAGCACCTCGCTGGGGGGGATGCTCCGGCTGGCGGCCACGGGGCTGGCGGTCACGGTGCTGATCCAGTCGTCGTCGGCTGCG
>JALWTH010000367.1 GCA_027082975.1 Paracoccaceae bacterium
ACCTGCCACGCGCCTGCGTCCCGCCGGCCCCGCCGCCGGGACGCAGGCGCGTGGCAGGTGGCAACGGCCCCCCGCGCCCGCGCTGGCCGAGACCAGGGCTTCGCTGCTCGCCGCCGGGCCAGGGACCATGCCCGAAGTGCTGCGCGAAGCGGTGATCCTCGCCACGCTGATCACCCATCCGGCGCTGATCGAGGCGCATCTGGGCGCGCTCGAACGGCTGGAAATGTCCACGCCCGACCACCGCGCCATGCTGGCGGCGCTGCTGGGAGGCACGTTTGCCAGCGCCGAGGCGGCGCGCCAGGCAGTGGCCGCGCAGACCGGCCCGGAGCCACTTGAAAAGCTCTTTGCCCTCAACCATGTACGCATTGCCCCGCCGATCGCCCGGCCTGAGGATGGCGAGGCCGCGCGCCAGTGCCTTGCCGAGGAACTGGCCAAGCTCGCGGCCGAAATCGGCGCCCGCCGCGAGACCGAGGAGGCCAGCGCCGACCTGCCGGAGGCCAGCGACGAGGGCCTGACCTGGCGCCTCGCCCAGGCCAGCGCGGCGCGCGAGCGCGCCCGGCGCGGGCTGGGCGAGGACCGCACCGCCTTCGATGTCGCCGACAGCGGCGCCCTGGTGGATCGGAGCGAGCGCGAAAGGCTGAAAAATCTGCTCAAGGAGATCGAATACGGCAAAAAGGGACGCAAAAGGCACTGAGGCGCGGGTTTTTCCGGGAGAGCACGCCGTTTTCGGCGGAACCGCCGGGGAAAAACCGCTAAACGGGTTGGCGAATCAGTGATTCGCGTGATTGATTCGCACCAGTTTCGAATCGCCTCGCCCCGTCCGGCCGGATCGGCCCGACAAGCGATGACCGAATGAGGGAGAGCCAGATGGCCGCCAAAGACGCCCAGGACAAGAAAAACGACGACCAGCAACCGGCCGCCATGGGTGACATGAGCCAGGAATCGATCAAGAAGATGATCGCCGCCGCCCGCGAAAAGGGCTACATCACCTATGACCAGCTCAACCGCGTCCTGCCCCCCGATCAGGTTTCTTCCGAACAGATCGAGGATGTCATGTCCATGCTCAGCGAAATGGGCATCAACATCATCGAGGACGAAGAGGAAGAGGAGGCCGAGGAAGAAAAGGGCTCGACCGAGGTGGTGCCGGTCTCCGGCGCCCGCGACGTGGCGCTGGCCTCCTCCACCACCGAAAAGCTCGACCGCACCGACGACCCGGTGCGCATGTATCTGCGCGAGATGGGCTCGGTCGAGCTTCTGAGCCGCGAGGGCGAAATCGCCATTGCCAAGCGCATCGAGGCCGGGCGCAACACGATGATTTCCGGCCTCTGCGAGAGCCCGCTGACCTTTCAGGCGATCACCATCTGGCGCGACGAGCTTCTGAGCGAGGAAATCCTGCTCAGGGACGTGATCGACCTCGACGCCACCTTCGGCAACCAGATGGCCGGGGGCGATGAGGAAGAAGAGGTCGCCCCGACCGCAGCCGCCTCCGCCGCCGCCCCCGCCGGCCAGAAAAAGCCCAAGGCCCAGGAGCTTGACGCCGACGGCAACCCCATCGCCCAGGACGAGGACGACGAGGAGGAAGAGCAGGCCAACATGTCGCTGGCGGCGATGGAAGCGGCACTCAAGCCCCGGGTGCTCGAGATCCTCGAACGCATCGCGCTCGATTACGAAAAGCTCTCCGAGATGCAGGACCTGCGCATGTCGGCGACGCTGAACGAAGACGACAGTTTCTCGAAAAAGGAAGAGAAAGCCTATCAGAAACTGCGCCAGGAGATCGTCGATCTGGTCAACGAACTGCACCTGCACAACAACCGCATCGAAGCCCTGATCGACCAGCTCTACGGCATCAACCGGCGGATCATGGCGATCGACAGCCAGATGGTGAAGCTCGCCGATCAGGCCCGCATCAACCGGCGCGAATTCATCGAGGCCTACAAGGGCTCCGAGCTCGATCCCACCTGGCTCGACCGCATGGCCGAGAAGAAGGGGCGCGCCTGGCAGGCCTTCATCGAGCGCTCGTCCGACAAGGTGCGCGAACTGCGCGCCGAAATGGCCCAGGTCGGCCAGTATGTGGGCGTGGACATCCCCGAATTTCGCCGCATCGTCCAGCGCGTGCAGAAGGGCGAGAAGGAGGCCCGCCAGGCCAAGAAGGAAATGGTCGAGGCGAACCTGCGCCTGGTGATCTCGATCGCCAAGAAATACACCAATCGCGGCCTGCAATTCCTCGATCTCATTCAGGAAGGCAATATCGGCCTGATGAAGGCGGTGGACAAGTTCGAATACCGGCGCGGCTACAAGTTCTCGACCTATGCCACCTGGTGGATCCGCCAGGCCATCACCCGCTCGATCGCCGATCAGGCCCGCACCATCCGCATCCCGGTTCACATGATCGAGACCATCAACAAGCTGGTGCGCACGGGGCGCCAGATGCTGCACGAGATCGGCCGCGAGCCCACCCCGGAGGAGCTGGCCGAAAAGCTGCAGATGCCGCTCGAAAAGGTGCGCAAGGTGATGAAGATCGCCAAGGAGCCGATCAGCCTCGAAACCCCCATCGGCGACGAGGAAGACTCCCAGCTCGGCGATTTCATCGAGGACAAGAACGCCGTGCTGCCGCTGGATTCCGCCATTCAGGAAAACCTCAAGGAAACCACGACGCGGGTGCTGGCCAGCCTCACCCCGCGCGAAGAACGCGTGCTCAGGATGCGCTTCGGCATCGGCATGAATACCGACCACACGCTGGAAGAGGTCGGCCAGCAATTCTCCGTCACCCGCGAACGCATCCGCCAGATCGAGGCCAAGGCGCTCAGGAAGCTCAAGCACCCGAGCCGCTCGCGCAAGCTCAGGAGCTTTCTGGATCAATAATGGTTGAGCGCTTTCCGACCGATCCGATTGAGGTTGCAGCGGCTGCCTTTCTGCGATCACAAGGCGATGCAGAGATCATTTTCGAGCCGAACGGCGAAAACACATTTCCCGATTTTCAGGTCGGAAAAAGTAAGATCGTGGAGGCAACTCGGTTGGAGAAAACAATCGAGATAGGTGAGGGAGTCACGGGACACCATTCACCAGTTTACATATCGTTCTGTAATACGATCAGTAACGCTATTGAAGATTGTCCACCGCCACGGGGCAGAAATGACTGGTGTGTATCTGTTCGTGTCCGTTTTCCTCAAGACACCCGTTGTGTGGCACGTAAGCTGAAAGACTTTCTCGTTCTGAGCGCCGAAAATCCGAGCGAGGCAGCGAGGAGGCAATGCACTTTGGTTTCAGGTGTGGATGTCGACCTTGTTCGAGGTGCGGTTTCGGAGAACCCACGCTTCATCCTCGGTTCTATTAACCCGCTTGACCTTTCCGGCTGGGTGGTTCCTGAAACCATCGATCAGATCAACGATGCGATAGAGCGCAAAACTGCGAAGCTTGAAAACTATTCTTCCGATTACGATGAGGCATGGTTGGCAGTTGGCGGCGGCGCATCCTGGAGCATTTCGCATGGTGATGTTCCCACTATTCGCGAAAAACTCGTTACAGGGACAGGCTGGAGCAGGATCATAATATTAGACTTGGAACGTCCCGAAAACAGCGCCACCATAGATATTTGATCTTCTGCACAGGTTTCGCTTGGAGATAGGCAGAATGGGCCCGATATTGTCCGCGAGCACGCGACGTTATGCAAGGAAATTGTTAAGTTGGTTACCGAGAGAGAGCGCGCCATGAAAACCCCCAGCCCCGAAGAATCCGCCATCCTCGAGGCCGTCATCCAGGCCGGCCTCGCCGAGCCGTGGAACGCCATGCCGCCGAGCCACCGCAAGCGCTGGGTCGAGCATGTGCTCGAGGGCAAAAGGGGCGAGACCCGCGCCCGGCGCACCGAAAAGCTGCTCGCCGCCCTCGCCAAAGACGCCTGAGCCTTTCATCTTTCCAGAAATACTCCCGCCGGAGGCCCGATTTTTCGCAGAAAAATCGCTCCCGCCGCACCCTTGCAAATCACGCTTCCCTGTCGGAGACTGGCGCAAAGGAGTATTCCATGCGCATATTACCGCTTTCCGCCCTCGCCATCCTGGCCGCCGCCCCCGCCCTTGCCGAATGCCCCGCCGGCACCGTGCCGATCCTCTCCTGCACCTTCGAGCACGGCGCCAAGTGGCTTGACGCCTGTCAGGACGGCACCACCGCCACCTATGCCTTTGGCAAGGCAGGCCGCGCGCCGGATCTGAGCCTCACCGCCCCCGTCGCCAGCCTCTATTACACCCCCTGGCCCGGCATCGGCCGCTCGATCTGGGCCACGGCCGCCTTTGACAACGAGGGTTTCAGCTACCTGCTCTGGTACAATTTCGACAAGATCGACGCGCTCGAGGAAGAGCAGGCCGCTGGCGCCCCGGACCCGCTCACCGCCGGCATATCGGTCCTGCGCGGTGATGGGGAAGGGATTGCCGATCTCGAATGCGATCCGGGCAGCATCGTCACCGAGATGGACGCGCTGTCTGACGCCAAGGAGCGCCTCGGCCTGTGCTGGGACGGGGAGTCCTGGGGCCCCTGCGAATAGATGCAGAAACTGTTCGCCATCCCCACAAGCGGCCCCGGCCTCTATGAGTTCACCGGCGAGGTCCGCCGCTGGGTGGCGGGGCAGGGGGACGGGCTGTTGACGCTGTTTGTGCGCCACACGTCGTGCTCGCTGCTCATTCAGGAAAATGCCGACCCGGAAGTGCAGACGGATCTGGCGGAATTCTTCCACCGGCTGGTGCCGCCGGCCGATCACCCTTCGATGCGCTATCTGCGCCATACCTATGAGGGGCCGGACGACATGCCGGCGCACATCAAGGCGGCAATGCTGCCAGTCTCTATCACTATTCCAACATTTTCCGGGCAGATGATGCTGGGAACCTGGCAGGGAATTTACATTTTCGAACATCGGGCCGGAAATCACCGCCGCGAGGTCGCCGCGCATTTCGCCCCGGACTGACGGCCTCAGATCGCCACCGCCCCGCTCAGCACATCCCAGATCAGCTTCAGGTTCAGTCCCACTACCAGCACCGTGATCGCCCAGGCCGCGAGCGTCAGCCAGCGCGGAGCCGCGAGCCCGCGCATCTTTTCGCGCTCGGCGGTGAACAGGACCAGCGGCACCATGGCAAAGGGCAGTTGCAGGCTCAGCACCACCTGGCTGAGCACCAGCAGCCGCGCGGTGCCGCTTTCGCCGTAGAGCAGCGTCACCCCCAGCGCCGGCGCGATGGCGAGCCCCCGCGTCAGCAGCCGGCGCGCCCAGGGGGCGAGGCGCAGGCGCAGGAAGCCTTCCATCACGATCTGCCCGGTCAGCGTGGCAGTGACGGTGGAATTGAGCCCCGAGGCCAGCAGGGCGACGGCAAACAGAACCGAGGCAAAGCCTGCCCCCAGCATCGGGTCAAGCAGTTGATATGCCTGCTGGATTTCGGCCACATCCCGCTCTCCGCCAGCGTGAAACACCGCTGCGGCGAGGATCAGGATCGCGGCATTGATGAACAGGGCGAAGAGCAGCGCCAGCGTCGAATCGAGCGTGCCCATGCGGATCGCATCGCGCCGCTCGGCCAGGCTGTCGCCGATCCGGCGGGTCTGGATGATCGAGGAATGCAGGTAGAGGTTATGCGGCATCACCGTGGCCCCGAGGATGCCGAGGGCAAGGTAGAGCATCTCGGGATCGCTCACGATCTCACGCCGGGGCAGGAAGCCCGCGAGCACCTCGCCCAGCACCGGGCGCGCATAGGCCATTTCGATGGCAAAGCAGGCAAAGATCAGCAGGGTCAGCGCGATCACCACCGCTTCGAGCGCGCGGAAGCCTCTGTTTTGCAACCATAATATCAGGAACACGTCGAGCGCGGTAATGACCACCCCAAGCGCCAGCGGCAGGCCGAACAAGAGGTTCAGCCCGATCGCGGTGCCGATCACTTCGGCGAGATCCGTGGCGATGATCGCCGCTTCCGCGAGCAGCCAGAGCACGAAGCCGACCGCTGGCGAAAAGGCATCGCGGCAGGCTTGCGCGAGGTCGCGGCCCGAGGCGATGCCGAGGCGCAGCGCCAGCGCCTGCAACAGGATCGCCATGATGTTGGACACCAGCGCCACCGACAGGAGCCTGTAGCCGAAGGCCGAGCCGCCGGCCAGCGCCGTGGCCCAGTTGCCCGGGTCCATGTAGCCCACCGCCACCAGGTAGCCGGGGCCGAAGAAGCTCAGGAACCGGCGCAGGAAAGGCCCGCCGCTGACCCGCAGGCTCGCATGGACCTCGGCCAGCGAGGCGGCGCCGGGAGCCAGTCGCCAGCCCTGTGCGGCGCGGGGATGTTTGCGGTCCGACACGATCCGCCCCGTGTTGCGAATAATTCTCAATAGCAGATATAGCAGCGCCGTTCTGGGCGCAAGTGCTCGATAACCGGCCGCCGGACAGCATCTTGCGGCGCGATTTCCCCCCTACACAAAGCCTTGTCTCTCCCCTATAGTCCCTGTGGATAACTGGGCGCCAGACCCATGATAAATGGGCGCAGGTCCGAAAAGACATGAAAACATGGGCAAGGGCCCAACGAGGCGACATCGAGAGGAAGGGGAGCACATGCGCTGTCCGTTTTGCGGAAATATCGACACCCAGGTCAAGGATTCACGCCCCGCCGAGGACCACGCGGCGATCCGACGCCGGCGCCTGTGCCCGGCCTGTGGCGGGCGGTTCACCACTTATGAGCGGGTGCAGTTGCGCGACCTGGTGGTGATCAAGTCCAACGGCCGGCGCGAGGCCTTTGACCGCGACAAGCTGGAGCGCTCGATCCGCATTTCCATGCAGAAGCGGCCGATCGAGCCGGAGCGGATCGACCAGATGATTTCCGGCATCGTACGCCGGCTCGAAAGCCTGGGCGAGACCGACATCCCCTCGGCCACGATCGGCGAGATCGTGATGGAGAGCCTCGCCCGGATCGACACCGTGGCCTATGTGCGTTTTGCCAGTGTTTACAAGAACTTCCAGAACCCGGACGATTTCGACAAATTCGTGAGCGAATTGCGCCCTCGGGGCTCGGACGAGGGGTGAGCGGGGCCGTGCCGGCGGCTGGGCGCGCGCGAAACGAGCGCTTCATGCGCCTGGCGCTGAGCCTCGGGCGGCGGGGCCTCGGGCGGGTGGCGCCCAATCCTTCGGTGGGCTGCGTTCTGGTGCGCGAAGGGCGCATCGTCGGGCGCGGCGTGACCGCGCCGGGCGGCCGGCCCCATGGCGAGGCGGTGGCGCTCGCTGAGGCGGGCGGGCTTGCGCGCGGGGCCACGGCCTATGTGACGCTCGAGCCCTGTGCCCATCACGGCCAGACTCCGCCCTGCGCCGATGCGCTGATCGCCGCGGGCGTCGCGCGGGTTGTGGTGGCGATGAGCGACCCGGACCCGCGGGTTAGCGGGCGTGGGCTCGCGCGGCTTAGGGCGGCGGGCATCGAGGTGGTCGAGGGCGTGCTGTCCGAGGAGGCCCGGCGCGACCATGCGGGCTTTCTGAGCGTGGTGGAACGCGGCCGGCCGATGCTGACGCTGAAGCTCGCAAGCTCCTTTGACGGGCGCATTGCCACGGCCACCGGTGAGAGCCGCTGGATCACCGGGGCCGAGGCGCGCCGGCTGGTCCACGGCGAGCGCGCGCGCCATGACGCGGTGATGGTGGGGGCGGGCACGGCGCGCGCCGATGATCCGATGCTGGATGTGCGCGGGCTGGGCACCAGCCACCAGCCGGTGCGGGTAGTGCTCTCGCGCGCGCTCGATCTGCCGCTTGAGAGCCGGCTTGCGGCGAGCGCGCACACCCAGCCTCTGTGGCTGATCCACGGGCACGGGGCCGACAGCGCGCGGCTCGAAGCCTGGCAGGCGCGGGGCGCGCGGCTGATTGCGGTAGGCGAAGGGGCCGGGGGGCTGGATCTCGCCGAGGCCATGCAGGCGCTTGGCGCGGCGGGGCTCACGCGCATCTTCTGCGAAGGCGGCGGGGCGCTGGGGGCGGCGCTTCTCGGCGCCGGGCTGGTGGACCGGCTGATCGGCTTCACCGCGGGCCTCGCGCTGGGGGCGGACGCGCGCCCCGCGCTGGGGGCGCTGGGGGTCGCGCGGCTCGCCAAGGCGCCGCGCTTCTCGCTTGTGGAGACGCGCGCCGTGGACGGCGATGTGCTGCATCTGTGGGAGCGAAAACCGCCGGGCGGGTGATGCTTTGCCGCGCGGGCGGGGAAACGAATTTTCGCGGAAAATTCGCTCCGAGCGCAGCGAGGCCCCCGAGGGGCGAAAATTTTCGAAAAATTTTCCCGATTCCGGGGCGCGGGGCTGCGCCCCGCGGGTGGGCCGCAGCCTCAGCGCAGGGTCTCGATCGGCCCCTCGGCGCGGCCGTGGATGAACTGGTCAAGGTAGGGATCGCCCGAAGCGTCCATCTGCGCGACCGGCCCGCTCCAGCGGATCTTGCCCGCATGCAGCATCGCCACCTTGTCGGCAATGGCGCGCACGCTGCTCATGTCGTGGGTGATGGTCATGGCGGTGGCGCCCATCTCGGTGACGATCTCGCGGATCAGTTCGTTGATGACGCCGGCCATGATCGGGTCGAGCCCGGTGGTGGGCTCGTCGAAAAAGATGATCTCGGGCTCGGCGGCAATGGCGCGCGCGAGCCCCACGCGCTTCTGCATGCCCCCGGAAAGCTCGGCCGGCAGCAGGTCGGCCACCTCCGGGCCAAGCCCCACCCGGCGCAGCTTTTCCACCGCGATTTCGCGCGCCTCGGCCCGGGGGCGCTTCAGCCGCCCGCGCAGCAGGCGAAAGGCGACGTTCTGCCAGACCGGCAGCGAGTCAAACAGAGCGCCGCCCTGAAACAGCATCCCGAAGCGGGCGAGGAAGGCGTCGCGCTCGGCCTCGCGCACATCCTGCCCGTCAAGCAGGATCCGGCCCGCATCGGGCTCCAGCAGGCCGAGGATGCACTTCAGCAGCACCGATTTCCCGGTGCCCGAGCCGCCGATCACCACCATGCTTTCGCCCCGGGCGATGCTGAGATCCACCCCCCGCAGCACCTGCTTGGCGCCAAAGCCCTTATGCACCCCGATCAGCTCGATCATGCGGCAAAGAAGATGTTGGTGAGCAGGAAATTGGCGGCGAGGATCAAGACCGCCGCCGCCTCGACCGAAGCCTTGGTGGCCCGGCCCACGCCTTGGGCGCCGCGCCCGCTCTGCATGCCGTGATAGCAGCCCATCAGCGTGGCGATGAAGCCGAAGGCCGCGCCCTTGGCGAGGCTCGAGGCGATATCGGCGCGGGTGAGGAAATCCCAGGTGTTCTGGATGTAGCTGCCCGGCGCGAAGCCGAGCGAGCCGGTCGAGACCAGAAAGCCGCCATAGATGCCGATCACGTCGCCCACCGCCACCAGCGCCGGCACCACTAGGAGGCCCGCGAGCAGGCGCGGGGCGGTGAGGTATTTCATCGGGTGGGTGGAGAGGGTGACCAGCGCGTCGATCTGCTCGGTCACCCGCATGGTGGCGATTTCGGCGGCGATCGAGCTGGTGACGCGGGCGGCGATCATCAGCCCCACCAGCACCGGCCCCAGCTCGCGCACGATGCCGATGGCGACGATCTGCGGCACCACCGCCTCGGCCGAGAAGCGCTCGCCGCCGGCATGGATCTGCAAGGCCAGCGCGCCGCCGGTAAAGAGCGCCGTCAGCCCCACCACCGGCAGGCTGAGCCAGCCCACATTGAGCAGGGCTGCGGCGAATTCGCGCGGGTAGAAGGGCGGGCGAAAGATATGCGAGAGCGCCTCAAACGCATAGAGCGTGACCCGCCCGATCGCCGCCAGCAGCCCGAGCGCCGAGCGCCCCAGCGCGGCCAGCGGGGCGCTGAGCCGGTAGAGCGCGCGGCTCACGCGCCGCCCCTGAGATATTCGCGCCGGTAGCGGGGCCCGAGGCTGGTCAGGATCTCGTAGCCGATCGTGCCGGCGGCATTGGCGAGGTCGTCCACCGATTGCTGCGCCCCCAGCACGGTGAGATGGTCGGGCACCGCCTCTAGGTGGCTCACATCCACCCCGATCAGGTCCATCGACACCCGGCCCAGCACCGGGCAGGGCACATCGCCGTGAAACAGCACCGCTTCGTTGGAGAGCGCGCGCAAAAGCCCGTCGGCATAGCCGCCGCTGACGGTGGCCACCTTCATCTTGTGCTCGGCCACGAAGCCCTGCCCGTAGCCCACCGATTCGCCGCCGGCGATCTCGCGCGCCTGCACCACCGGCAGATCCAGCGCCACCACCGGCTGCGCCGCCTCGAAGGGCAGGCCGCCATAGAGCCCGATCCCGGGGCGGGTGAGGTCGAAGTGATATTCCGCCCCCAGCAATATCCCCCCCGTCGCCGCCAGCGAGCGCGGCACGCCGGTGCCCTCGGTCATCACCAGAAAGCTTTCGAGCTGGGCCGGGTTCATCGCGCTTTCGGGCTCGTCGGCGCAGGCGAGATGGCTCATCAAGAGGCTCGGCCCCTGCGAAAGCACCAAGGGCGCGGCGGCCTCCCACTCGGCGGGCTCAAGGCCCAGCCGGTTCATGCCGCTGTCAAGCTGCACGCCGAAGGGATGGCCCGGCAGAGCCTCGAAATGGCGCGTCATCTGCTCGAGCGAATTGAGCATCGGCACCAGCCCCGCCTCGGCGATCAGCGGCGTGTCGCCCTCCATATGCCCGGAAAAGACCGAGATTTCCGGCCCCGGCCCCAGCGCCTCGCGCAAGATTACGCCCTCTTCGGCCACGGCCACGAAAAACCGCCGCGCGCCCGCCGCCGCCAGCGCGCGCGCCACCCGCGCGACCCCGAGCCCGTAGGCATCGGCCTTGACCACGGCGGCGGTCTGCACCTGCGCCGCGCTCAGCCGGTCCAGCGCACGCCAATTGGCCGCCACCGCGTCCAGGTCGATTGTCAGCCTGCCAACACTCATGCGGGGGTTTTCAAGGCCCGCGCCGCCCGGGTCAAGCCCAAAAGCCACCCCCCTTCTTCTGTTCACAAATATCCAGTCCGTCTGATCTGTGCGAAGATGGTTGCGGGCGGGAGCTCGTGAATATCCGGGCGCTCTGATGGTTCAGAGGCATCGTCTCCGGGCCCGAGCCCCGCCCGCGATTGTTGTCCTGCACGGAGATTGGGGCAGCGGGTGCTGACCCCGTGCGACTGGAACAGGAGGGGTCATGTCAGGGAATG
>JALWTH010000368.1 GCA_027082975.1 Paracoccaceae bacterium
GCCCGCGAGATGGGCATCCGCTCGGTCGCCGTCCACTCCACCGCCGATGTGGACGCGATGCATGTGCGCATGGCCGATGAAAGCGTCTGCATCGGCCCGCCCGCGGGCAGCGAAAGCTACCTGTCGATCCCGGCCATCATCGCCGCCTGCGAGATCACCGGCGCGCAGGCGGTCCATCCGGGCTACGGATTTCTGAGCGAAAACGCCCGCTTCGTACAGGTGCTCGAAGATCACGAGATCACCTTCATCGGCCCCAGTGCCGAGCATATCCGCATCATGGGCGACAAGATCGCCGCCAAGGAGACGATGAAGGCGCTCGGCGTGCCCTGCGTGCCGGGCTCCGACGGAGGCGTGGCCGATCTCGCCAGCGCCCGGCGGATTGCCGATGAGATCGGCTATCCGGTGATCGTCAAGGCCACTGCCGGGGGCGGCGGGCGCGGCATGAAGCTCGCCGAGAGCGCCGCCGATCTGGAGCAGGCCTTCACCACCGCGCGCGCCGAGGCCAAGGCCGCCTTTGGCAATGACGAGGTCTATATCGAGAAATACCTGACCAACCCGCGCCATATCGAGGTGCAGGTCTTTGGCGATGGCAAGGGGGGCGCGGTGCATCTGGGCGAGCGCGATTGCTCGCTGCAGCGCCGCCACCAGAAGGTGTTTGAAGAGGCGCCGGCCCCCGGGATCAGCGCCGAGACCCGCGCGCGGATCGGCAAGGTCTGCGCCGATGCCGTGGCCGGGATCAAATATGCCGGGGCCGGGACGATCGAATTTCTCTATGAAAACGGCGAGTTCTACTTCATCGAGATGAACACCCGCCTGCAGGTCGAGCATCCGGTGACCGAGGCGATCTTTGGCGTGGACCTCGTGCGCGAGCAGATCCGGGTGGCCGAGGGGCTGCCGATGTCGTTCAGCCAGGAGGATCTGGAGGTGAACGGCCACGCGATCGAGATCCGCATCAATGCCGAGAAGCTGCCGGGCTTCACCCCCTGCCCCGGCACCATCACCCAGTATCACGCGCCGGGCGGCCTCGGGGTGCGCATGGACAGCGCGCTTTATGACGGCTACACGATCCCGCCCTATTACGACAGCCTGATCGGCAAGCTGATCGTGCATGGGCGCGACCGGCAGGAAGCGCTGGCGCGCCTCGCCCGAGCGCTTTCGGAGCTGATCGTGGACGGGATCGACACCACCATCCCGCTGTTTGACGCGCTGCTGGCCGAGCCCGATATCCTCTCCGGCAATTACAACATCCTGTGGCTGGAGAAGTGGCTGGAACGAAACATGGCATGAGCGCCATGGCCGAGCCGGAAATCTCGGCGGCACTCCTGCTGCGCGCCTATCAGGTGGGGCTGTTCCCCATGGCCGAATCGCGCGACGATCCGCGCATCTTCTGGCTCAGCCCCGAGGCGCGCGGGGTGCTGCCGCTCGACGGCTTCCACCTGTCGCGCTCGATGATCCGCACCCTGAAAAAGACCCGCTTTCGCGCCAGCCTCAATGCCGATTTCGCGGGCGTGATGGATGGCTGTGCCGATCGGGAAGAGACCTGGATAAACCCGACCATCCGCCGCCTCTATCGCGAATTGCACGATTGGGGCTATGCCCATTCGCTGGAGATTTACGATGGCGAGGCGCTGGTGGGCGGGATCTACGGGGTGGCGATCGGGCAGGCTTTCTTTGGCGAGAGCATGTTTTCGCGCCGCCGGGATGCGTCGAAAATGGCGCTGGCCTGGCTGGTCGCGCATCTCGGCGCCTGCGGCTTCAGCCTGTTCGACACCCAGTTTCTGACCGACCACCTCGCCAGCCTCGGGGCGGTGGAGATCCCGCGCGCGGAATATCTGGCCCGGCTCGGGCGCGCGATCCGCAGCCCCGCCGACATCACCGCCCGGCCCCTGCCGGACGCTCACTCGGTGGTGCAGCGGATCACCCAGACATCGTAGCGCGGGTGGTCGAGCGCGTTGAGCGCCGGGGAAGAGGCGATCATCCAGCCCTCGAACAGCGGCACTTCCGCCCGCCCCTCGCGGATCACCAGCCAGGCAAAGGCATCGCCGGCGGCATTATCGACCGGGTAGCGGCATTCGCCCAGCGTGATCTGCAGCCGGCCCAGCGCCACCGTCTCGCCCACCCTGAGCCGCAGGTCCACGGGCGCGCCCGACACCTTGTCGAGCCCGCGCAGCAGCGCGCCGGTGGCTTCGTTGACCTCGGTTGCGGTGGTGTTTTCCGCCCCGAGCCCCAGGCCGGAGGCGAGCAGGAACAGGGCGGCGAGGAATGCGGGGGCAGGATTCTTCACTGGGTCTCTCCGCCGCCGGTGACGAATTTCATCAGCAGGTTGACGATGGAGACCGAGCCCTGGGTGTCTTCGATCTCGGATCCGGGCTCGAGATTGAACGGCGAGCCGCCGGGCAGGAGCTCCACATAGCTGCCGCCGAGCAGGCCCTAGGAGGCGATCACCGCGGCGGTATCCTCGGGCAGGGCGATATCGGAATCGACGCTGAATTCGGTACGCGCGCGGAAGGTCTCGGGGTCGAGCCGAAGCCCGGTCACCGCGCCGACCTTGACCCCGGCCAGGCGCACATCGGTGCCCACCGACACCCCGTCCACGGCGCGAAACGAGGCCCAGTAGCGATGCGCCTGCTGGCCGCCGGAAAAGCCGGCGATCTGCCCGGCATAGAGGAAAAAGCCCACCGCCACCGCGAGGACGGCGGCGCCGGTGACGACTTCTGTGCTGTGGCTGGCCATGCGGCGCGCTCCCTCCCGGCCCGGCCTATTGCGGCTGCCAGGCCTCGTAGTCCCGGCGCTCGGCCGGCGCGCCCCGGCTGAGCGAGCCCGG
>JALWTH010000369.1 GCA_027082975.1 Paracoccaceae bacterium
GACCGGCGCCAACCTGGTGACCATCGGGCGCGCCGAGCAGCCCCGGCGCGGCGATCAGGACATTCTCGACCTCGGCGATGGTATCGCGGCGGTATTCGTCATAGGCAAGCGCGCCGAGCGCGCCGAAACCGCTGCCGCTTTCGGCCGAGGCATTGGCCACGGTCTGGCGCCAGGTGCGGTCGGTGGCGCGCACGGTGAGCGCGTCGCGGTCGAACGGCGTATAGCCGTAATCCTCGATCCGCGCCCGGATCGTGCCGCCAACGCTGACCAGCGCATTGGCCGCCGCCCCCAGCCCCTTGTCGCCGGTGGTCTCGCCATTGCGCAGGGCGATGGTGTCGATGGTGGTATCGCTGAGCGCGGCGATCTCCACCGCGCCCCGGTAGGCAGAATCGAACTGGGTGTTCGCAATGGTGGCCAGCACGTCGCCCTCATGCAGCGTGCGCAACAGGCCGAGGCTGCCGGCCACCCCGTCGGCCACGCTGGCGGCTTCCTGCACGTTCCGGAGGTCGAGCGCCTCGGTGGCGCGCACCGTGACCGTATCGGCGCCCAGCGTATAGGCGTTTGACAGGCTGGCGCGGGTGGCGATGTCGCTCTTCAACAGCCCGTAGCCAAGGCCCAGATCGGCCGCGCCATGAGAGGTCTGGCTCAGGCGCAGATCGCCCTGCCGGGTGGCGTCGATCACCAGCGCCGGGCCGGTCGCCATGGTGATCCCTTCGGCCAGCGCCTCGGTCGCGCCCTGCTGGCGGGCGATGATTGCCGAGCCCCCGGCCGAGAGCCCCTGCCCGCCGGCGCTGCCCACCTGAGCCGAAAGCAGGGTGTCGCCAAGGTCATCGCGCGCCGAGATGCTGAGCGCGCTGCCGGCAGGCGCGGTAGCAGTCTCGTCGAACATGGCAGAGAACTTGCCGCCCGAGCCGGTATGCGGGAAGCTGTAGAGCAGGCTGTCATAGGGGGTATCGGCCCCGAAATTGGCGCGGATCTCGGTATCCTGCATGTCCAGCACCAGCGCCGCCCCGTCCAGCAGCTGGCCCAGCGCCGTCGAAAGCGCCCCGCGCCCCACCGCCAGCGCGGCCGAGAGCGCATCGGCATCGGCGGTCGAGACCGCGCCGGTCCCGGCCATCGCCTCTTCGTCCACCACCGCCGAAAGCCGGTAGCCCGGCGCCAGCGGGTCCGGGCCGATCCGCGCCACATCCGCTTCAAGGCTCATCGAGCCGCCATCGGTGCGCAGGAAGCTGGTCACGTCGGCGGTGGCCTCGGTATTGTCAAAGGACAGGATCGCCGCTTCGCCGGCGCCGCTGTCATTGCCCCCGGAGCGGGCGCGGATGTCGATATCCTTGATCACCCGGGCATGGACGGCGATATCGCCCTTTGACGACACGCTCCAGATGAGGCTGTGTGGGATCGGCGCATATTCGGGCAGGGCGTAGGGCGAGCCCACCACCTGCACCCTAGCGCGCGAATCGCGCAGGCTGAGCGCCAGCGCCATGTTGCTCGCCGCATCGCTGTCGGCGCTGCCGGCGGCAAGGCGCAGCCGCTCGGTCGCCAGCGCGGTGATGTTCACGTCATGGGTGGCAAAGATCTGGCTGTCCTCGACCAGCGTATCGGCATGGGTGGTGGAGCTTGCAAAAGCCAGTGCGAGGTTCTGATCCGCCGGGTCGAGATTGATATCGGTGGTGGCGCTGGAAGCGATCGTCACATTGCCGCGGGCGATGATGTAACTGCCGGCAACCTGGGTCTCGGCATGGGCGCTGAGCACCGCCGGCAGGTTGGCGGTATCGAGCGCGGCGAGGATCTGGGTGACGCTCCGGTCGATATTGCCGACCTGATTGCGCAGAAACGTGTCGATCGGGTTGACCCCGGTGCCGGAGAAGATCGAGCCCACATAGCTGGTGACCATGCCCGGCGTGGAAAGGGTGTCGTCCTTCAGCACCTGGCTTCGCAGGGTCACGTCGCCGCCCCAGATCACCGCATTGGTCACGGTGATGCGCGCATTGCCCGTGGGCAGGGCCGAGGTGATCACATCGCGGGTGTCGTCCACGTGGGCATCAAGCAGGATATCGCCGCTGGCAAAGCCCGAGCCGGCATCGGCAAAGGCCAGCAGCCTGGCGGCGGTGCCGACCTCGATCACCGGCGCTTCCAGAGTCAGATCGCCGGAATCGCCCACCGAGGCGGCATTCATCTGGTCGGTGGCGGTGCCGATATCGCGGGTCGAGATCACCACCCCGGGAGCGATGACGATGCCGCCCGTGGCGGTCAGGGTATAATCGCTGCCGGAGGTCAGGATATCCGTCAGCACCGCGATCACGCTCGGATCCACCAGCACCGAGCCGCTCTCGCCAGCCCCGGCCGCATGGGCTCTGAGCTCGCCCTCGAGCAGCACCAGATCGCGGGCCGAGAACTCGACCTCGCCGCCATCGCCCGCGCCAAGCGCCGCCGCCGAGACCACCGCGCCCGGCGCCAGCCGGGCCGAGCCGCCGGCCAGCGAGATCACCGTGCCGCCATTACCCGCGCCAAGCCCCTCGGCGCCGACGAAAGCGCCGGTATCGACCACGATGTCGCCGCCCGCCTCCATGTCGATCCGCCCGCCCCCGGCATCGCCGCCGGCAACGCCGCCGGCGATGACCTGGCCCGAAACCGTGAGGTCGCCGCCCGCCTCCAGCCGCACCGCGCCCATGTTGACCGCGGCCGCCATCACGCCGGCGCGCCCGCCGGCGACCCCAAGCGTGGTGCCGGCCAACACGCCCACCGCACCGCGCGCCGCCTGGTCAATGCGCTGCCGCGCCCCGGCCGGCCACCCCATCCCCGCCCCTCGCC
>JALWTH010000370.1 GCA_027082975.1 Paracoccaceae bacterium
GCGCCACCAGCCCCAGCCCCACCGCCGGCGCGGCAAAGACGATCCATTCCGGCGCCCGGCCCATGCGCGCCATCTGGGTCAGGCTGTTGTCGATGAACTGCACCAGCGCCAGCAGCCCGATCGCGCCCAGGATCTGGCGCCACAGGCCGAAGCGGCTGAAGCCGCCCAGCAGCAGGGTGGCAAAGCCGGCCAGCGCCGCCACCAGCGCCAGCAGCGCCCGCGATGTGCGCGCCAGCGCCTCGGTGCGCAGAAAGGCGCGCTCCTGCCCGGTTTCGCGCCGGATCGCCGGGCTGGCGGCGAGCAGGTCGCGGGTCGGCAGGTGGTAATAGGCGCGATTGGCCAGCAACCCCGCTCCGGCGAGCGCCGAGAGGTTGAAGGTGAAGTCGTCGAAGGCGGTGATGGTCAGCCGCTCGTCGGCGGTATCGAGGGCCTGCGCCAGGCCGCGAAACATCACCAGCCGCGGCCCGTCCCCGGTGCGCACCAGCAGGGCGCGCTCGGCCGAATAGACATAGTGCCGGGCCGGGTTGCGCCGGTCGGACAGGAACAGGTCGAGCAGCTCGCCCTCCGGGGTAATCTCGCGGATATAGAGGGTGATGCCTTCGGCCGGGTGCACGAAGGCCCCCTCGGTCAGGAAGCGCGCCGAGATGTTCTGCGAGATTTCCGCCTGCCGCTCGGCGAGGCGCTGCTGGCTCATCGGCACCAGCACATGGCCGAGCGTCAGCATGAACAGGCTGCTGAGCAGGCCGAACATGAGCACCGGCCGGGCCATGCGAAAGGGGCCGAATCCCGCCGATTGCGCCACCACCAGTTCGTTTTCCGCGCTCAGGCGGTTGGTGACGAAGACGCTGGCGGCAAAAGCGGCGACCGGCAGCACGATCGAGATCATCAGCGGCAGGGTCAGGATCGACAATTCGGCAAAGACGGCGGCACTCTCGCCATTGGCGATCAGCTGGTCGAAGAGCCACACGGCGCGGTTGATCCAGTAGACCAGTACCAGCACCAGGCCGAAGAAGCCGAAGGCCAGCAGCAGCTGCCTGAGCATGTATCGGTCGAATCTGGCCACCTGCCCGCAACCCTTTTCCCGCCCGTTTCGGAAACCGTTCCAGCCGGGCGGCCCGCCCGACCCGTTTCTGCCTGCCTGGCCCCGATTTCTTCCGAGCCGATCCCTTCCGGGCGGCCTCCCCCTCGCGGAGAGGCTACATCTGGTGGTCAATCTAGACCAAAACACCATGCGGGAAAACTCCCAACTGGCCATTTTCGTGGCTTCCGGCTAGGAATCGCCAAGTATCGTCGCAACCACACCAGACCAGACCGAAAGGCCCCCGATGACCCAGCCGATCACGCCGACATTTCACAAGCTCGACCTCGAGGAAATCGCCCGCGCCCCGGGGCGGGTGGTGGTGTTCGTGCCCGCGGACGGACGCCTTGACCGGGCCGCGCGCCGGGTCGACCGGCTCACCCGCGGGGCGCTGGCGCGCCTCGTCGCCTCCGATGCCTTTGGCGAGATGAAGCCGGGAGAAGCACGCGAGATCGCCTTTCCCGCCGGCATGGAGGCCGAGGCGCTGCAGGTGGTGCGCCTCGAGCGGCGGCGCGACAGGGCGGCGGCGCGCAAGGCCGGTGCCGCGATCGGCGCCGCCGCGTCGGGCAAGGAAGTGCTGGTGCTGGCCGGCGCGCAGGCCGGGCTGGAGGAGATCGCGCTCGGCGCGGTGCTCAGGGCCTATGATTTTCGCGCCCACAAGAGCGGCAAGGCGGGCGAGGACCAGGCCTCGAGCCTCGCCTTCGCCCTGACCCGGCCGGAGCGGGCCGAGGGGCTGGCCGCGCGCATCGGCGCTCTGGCCGAGGGGGTGTTCTTCACCCGCGATCTGGTGAACGAGCCCGCCAATGTGCTCACCACCGAGGAATTCGCCCGCCGCCTGGGCGCGCTCGAGGCGCTCGGGGTCAAGGTCACGGTGCTGGACGAGCCGGCGCTGGCGGAGCTCGGCATGAACTGCCTGCTGGCCGTGGGCCAGGGCTCGCGCAGCCCCTCGAAAGTGGTGCTCATGGAGTGGTCGGGCGGCGAAAAGGGCGCCGCGCCGCTGGCGCTGGTGGGCAAGGGGGTGGTGTTTGACACCGGCGGTATCTCGATCAAGCCCGCCGCCGGCATGGAAGAGATGACCATGGACATGGGGGGTGCCGCCACCGTGGCCGGGGTGATCAGGACGCTCGCCCTGCGCAAGGCCGCGGCCAATGTGGTGGGCATTGTCGGGCTGGTCGAAAACATGCCCGACGGGCTTGCCCAGCGCCCCGGCGACGTGGTGCGCTCGATGAAGGGCGACACGGTCGAGGTGATCAATACCGATGCCGAGGGCCGCCTCGTGCTCTGCGATATCATGTGGCATGTCCAGCAGGCCTTCAAGCCCGCGGCGATGGTCGATCTGGCCACCCTGACCGGGGCCATCATCATCGCGCTTGGCCATGAAAACGCGGGCGTTTTCAGCAATGACGACGCGCTGGCCAGCGCCTTTCTCAAGGCCGCCGCCGCCGAGGGCGAGGGCGCCTGGCGGATGCCGCTCGGCGCGGCCTATGACAAGAAGCTCAAGAGCCGGATCGCCGACATGAAGAACGTGGGCGGGCGCGATGCGGGCGCGATCACCGCGGCCCAGTTCCTGCAGCGCTTCGTCGAGGAAGGCCGGCCCTGGATGCACCTTGACATCGCCGGGGTGGCGCTGAGGAAGGAGGCCGCCGGGCTCGCGCCCAGGGGGGCGGCCGGCTGGGGTGTGCTGGCGCTCGACCGGCTGGTGCGCGACGCTTTCGAGCAGGAGGGCTGAGCC
>JALWTH010000371.1 GCA_027082975.1 Paracoccaceae bacterium
GCCACGGCAGCAATGCCGGCAATGCCGAAAACCCGGCCCGCGCCACCGCCCAGCCGCCGCTCCATGGCGCCCCGGAGGCCGAGCCGATGGACGAAAAGATCGAGATCCCCGCCTTCCTGCGCCGCCAGGCCAACTGACCGCCGGCGCCGGGATATACAGGGACAAGACGCGAAAGGCCGGGGCGACCCGGCCTTTTGTCGCTTGGGGCATCGCCGGTGGCGCAACCACCCGACCCGGCAAGAAACCGCTCATTGCCAGCGGATGTTTCAAAAAGTTGCAATCCTTGATTTGAGCTTTCTCCCCCCGCCCACTAGCAATTTCACAGCAAACGTTACCAAAAGGTTAATCCCGGACAGACAGGCCGGACAGACAGGCCGGACAGACAGGCCGGACAGACAGGCCGGACAGACAGGCCGGACAGACAGGCCGGACAGACAGGCCGGACAGACGAGTCGGAGAGGCAGGCGAGTCGGAGAGGCAGGCGAGTCGGAGAGGCAGACGGGTCGGACAGACGGGGAAGCCGGACGGGGATAGCGGACGAACAGACAGGCGACGAACAGACAGGCCTGGAACGGAGACAGACAGGCCTGGAACGGAGACCAGGCAGGAGACCAGGCCGGGCGACGAACGGGACATACGGGGCAAACGGGACATTACCTTGCAGAACACCATCTCCAGACCGATCCACCTGACCGGCACCGGACTGCATTCCGGCGCCCCGGCCCGCCTCACGATCCTGCCCGCCTCGGCCGAATACGGCATCTGGTTCCGCCGCACCGATCTGGACCCCCGCACCGGGATGATCGCCGCGCGCTGGGACAATGTCGCCGAAGCCCGCCTGTGCACCCTCATCGCCAACGAGCACGGCGCCAGCGTCTCCACCATCGAGCACCTCATGGCCGCGCTCGCCGGCACCGGCATCCACAACGCGCTGATCGAGATCGACGGCCCCGAAGTGCCGATCCTCGACGGCTCCGCCGCCCCCTTCGTCGCCGCCATTCTCAAGGCCGGCATCCGCCCCCAGCACGCCCCGGTGCGCGTGCTCGAGATCCTGAAGCCCGTCGAAGTCGCCGACGGCGCCGCCCGCGCCCGCCTCGAGCCCGCCGGGGGCTTCGAAATCTCTTTCCATATCGACTTCGCCGACGCCGCCATCGGCCGCCAGGAGCGGGCGCTGAACCTCGCCAACGGCGCCTTCGTGCGCGAGCTTTCCGCCAGCCGCACCTTCTGCCGCCTCGCCGATGTCAACGCCATGCGCGCCAACGGACTGGCGCTCGGCGGCAGCTTTGACAACGCGGTGGTGGTGGACGGCGCCGAAATCCTCTCGCCCGGCGGGCTGCGCCACGAAGACGAGCCCGTGCGCCACAAGATGCTCGACGCGCTCGGAGACCTGGCCCTTGCCGGCGCCCCGATCCTGGGCCGCTATCACGGCCACCGCGCCGGCCACGCCTTGACCAACCGCCTGCTGCGCGCGCTCTTCGCCACCCCCGGCGCCGCCCGGCTGAAGCCCTGCGAGGGGGAGCTTGCCGCCCTTCTGCCCGGCATCGGCATCAGCCGCGCCGACCTGCCGCTGACCGCCTGAGCCAGCCCCCCGAGACCGACGCGGAGCCGGCGTGGAAACCGGCGCGGAATCCGGCGTGAAAACCGGCGGGGAATCTGGCGCGGAATCTGGCGCGGAATCCGGCGGAGAAACCCGCGAAGAAACCGGCGAAAAACCCGCGCAAAGCCATTTTGCCCCGCGTTTTTCTGTGTTACCACTGGGCGTGAATGACCGGCCCGGCGGGTCGGGGACCAGAGACATGCCAGCCAGGCATCATGTATGTCATGCAGGCATCAATTACGGGGTGGCGCGGGGATGCAGCGCGGCGGATATTGCAAGCGGATGATCAGGCGGGGCATGGCGGGCGCGGTGATTCTCGCGCTCCTTTCGGGATGCTCCTCGCTGGAGCGCATCGGCCTTGGCGGCGGCGGCGCGCCCGGCGGCGGTGGCGGCTTCCTCGCCCGCCTCGCCGGCCCGCGCCCCGAGCGCAAGCCGATCGAGGAATACAGCCCGGAAGAGATCTTCAAGCGCGGCGAATACGAGCTCGAAAACGGCAAGGCCAAGGACGCCGCCAAGTGGTTCGGCGAGGTCGAGCGCCTCTATCCCTACAGCGAATGGGCCAAGCGGGCGCTGATCATGCAGGCCTTTGCCTGGCACAAGGCCGGCAAGTATCCCGAGGCCCGCAGCGCCGCCCAGCGCTTCCTCGACTTCTACCCCGCCGACGAGGACGCCGCCTATGCCCAGTACCTGCTGGCGCTGAGCTATTACGACCAGATCGAGGATGTGGGCCGCGACCAGGGGCTCACCTATCAGGCGCTCCAGGCCCTGCGCGCGGTGATCGAGAAATACCCCAATACCGAATATGCCCGCTCGGCGGTGCTGAAATTCGAACTCGCCTTCGACCACCTCGCCGGCAAGGAGATGGAGGTGGGCCGCTACTACCTCAAGCGCAAGAACTACACCGCCGCGGTGAACCGATTCCGCGTGGTGGTGGAGAAATTCCAGACCACCACCCATGTGGCCGAGGCGCTGCACCGGCTGGTCGAGGCCTATCTGGCGCTGGGGCTGACCGACGAGGCGCAGACCGCCGGGGCCATTCTCGGCCACAATTTCCGCTCCACCGAATGGTACGAGGACAGCTACCGCCTGCTCACCGAACAGGGGCTCGAACCCAGGGCGCGCGGCAACAGCTGGCTGGCGGCGGTCTACCGGCAGACGATCCGGGGCGAATGGCTGTAGGCAGGCGCGCGCGCCCTGGGTTCGAG
>JALWTH010000372.1 GCA_027082975.1 Paracoccaceae bacterium
GTGCCGATGTGGTCGGGCCGGGCGGCAAACCGATCCGGATCCGCATTTTTCACCTGCTCATGCCCGCCCGGGTGTCGAGGCTCGGCGGGCGGGTTGCGTTCGAGGCGTCGGGCGGCTGGGAGGCGCCGCTCCGGGAGGCTCTGGCGCGGGCCGGGGTGGCGGCGATCCGCATCAATCCGCGCCGGGCGCGGGCCTTTGCGCTGAGCCTGGGGCCTGTTGACGTTCAGGATTCCCAAATCGCTTGATTTCTGATTCAAGGTTGCAAACAGAGGAGAGCAGCCTTGAGCTTTCGTGTTTTGGCCGATGCCCAGTGGGCGATCATGGAGCCATATTGCCTTGGCAAGTCCATCGATCCCGGTCAGACCGGGGGTGATCGGCGCCTGTTCATGGAGGCGGTGCTGTGGATCGGGCGGTCCGGTGCGCAATGGCGTGAACTGCCGGGGGCGTTCGGCAAGTGGAACTCGGTCTTCAAGCGGTTCCGGCGATGGGTGAGGGCCGGTGTTTTCCATCGCATGTTCAAGGAATTGGCCGCAGATTCAGGTTTCGAATAGGCGATGATGGACGGCACGATCGTCAAGGTCCACCGCTCGGGTCGGGGGGCAAAAGGGGGACTCGGAGCCAGGCCATGGAAGGCAAGGGCGCATGTCGTCGCCCGCTTGCGTGGTGGGCAGACGACCAAAGTCCATGCGTTGACGGGTGGGTGCGTCAGGCGATTGCATTCTCGCTGAGCGGGGGATGTCGCCGACAGGTTCGGAATCTGCTCCGCAGGTGGGGGGGCGAGCGCAGCTGCGCTTGGTATTGGCAATGTCGGGGCTGGCAGAGAGGCAGGAAAATCCGTCGCCGGCGCCAAAGCTCGGCGCCTCGTTTCCAACATCCGGCGGTTGGTTTTCATAGGGCATGATATACTGTAATCAAAGGAAAATGATCTGGCCTTGTCGAAGACCCCTTTCAGCGATAGCCCAGCAGGCGGGAGATCAGTTCGGACTGGCGGTTGACGCCGGTTTTCTGGAACACGCGCGAAAGGTGGGTGCGGGCGGTGGCGTCGGAGATGCCGAGCCGGGCGGCCACTTCGCGCCGGTTGCCCCCGGCGAGAAGCTCGGCGCAGAGCCGGGCTTCGGCGCCGGTGAGGCCGAAGCGCTCTTGCATCAGGGCAAGGCGGGCGGCCTTGCGCGCGGCCAGGTCGGTCACCAGCAGCAGGGCCACGGGGCGGACCAGCAGGGCGGCGGGGTGATCGGTCCCGCGCCAGGGCAGGGCTTCGAGCATCAGCCCGGTGCCGGGCTCGGCCGCGCCGATGGTCATGGTGCCGCCGCGGGGCGCGCCTTTGCCGCCGGTGCCGGTGGCGCAGCCGGCGACGAGGCGCTGGAGCCGGGTGGTTTCCGCCGCGTCGTCCAGCGCCAGGCGCCCATGCGCGAGGCGGATGCCGGGCAGGGCCGAGAGCGCGGCCTCGGTGGCATCGTCGGCCACGATCGGGCGCAGCGCCGCATCGACCGGCAGCGCCAGGCTCGCGCCGTGGCGCGCGGCCTCTTCGGCGGCGCTGCGGGCCAGTTCCAGCGCCTGCAGCCGGCGCATGATGGCGGTGGCGCGCACCGCATGGGGCACCACGGCGGCAAACATGCGGTGGGCGTGGTCGTCGATCTCGTCGCGCCGCGTGCCCGCCTGTACCACGATCGCGGCAAAGGCCCCGCCATCGGTGGCCAGATTGCTCGCCAGCCGCTCTGCGCCCAGCCCGGAATGGCGCCAGTATTCGTTGTGAAATCGCGAATTGAGGAACAATTCGCGTCCGGTGGTCTCCAGCGAGGTGATCTCGCCTACCGGACGGCCGGAGGTGGCGGCAACGGTGGGGTCGTAGCGCCACCAGGTCCGGTCATAATCGGCGATCACTTCCGGGTCGGCGCGTGGCGAAACCACCCGGGCCAGCCCCAGCGCCGGGTCGCTGACCACGAAGGCGGCGTTTTCGAGCCCGCACAGGTCGCTGAGGCGCGCCAGCGCATCGGGCCAGGCCGAAGGGTCCTCGGCGGCGCCATAGATCTGGTCGAGCAGGGCGCCGAGCGGATCTGCGAAGGGCGTATGACGGCTGTCATTCATGCCGGTTCATGGATGTTTTCATTTGTGTTTTCGTTCGTTTCCTGCCGCCGGAACCCGGCCATTTGCGGCTCGTTCCGGCGCCTGATCGCACATCGTTCCGCCCAGCCTGCGCGACAGATGCGGAAAAATCAATGTTTTTCGCGCGTATAGAACACTTGGTCGATGCCGGAAAATCCATCGCCGGTTAAGTTCGGCGTAAGAGAAAATCCATCGCCGGTTAAGTTCGGCGTAAGAATTGTGAACGCGAAGAGGTTCTTGTTGCGCTTTTTTGTTTCCGCTGCCCGCTGGCGCCAGAGACGGCGCACTGCCCTTGCCATTGCCCTTTCGGTGGAGCTTACGGTTGCGCCGGCCGCGCAGCTATGGGCGCAGGGGGTGGTGATCGACGGGCGCACCGCCACCACCGTTACCACCAGCGGCAGCCTCACCGATGTGACCACCGCCACGGTATCGCAGGGCTATGGGGTCAACAGCTTTCTCGCGTTTTCCATCGGCGCGGGCGAGGTGGTCAACATCCACGCGCCCAGCGGCACGGCGGGCACGGTCAACCTCGTCACCGGCGGGCGCGCGGCGCTGATCGACGGCACGCTCAACGGCATGGTCGATGGCGCCGTGGGCGGCGCGCTCTATCTGGCGAGCCCCGACGGGGTGGTGATCGGGCCGGGGGGCGAAGTGCGCGCCGGGCGGGTCGGGCTTTCGACCCCGAGC
>JALWTH010000373.1 GCA_027082975.1 Paracoccaceae bacterium
CTCGGGGATCAGCCCGCGCGGGCTGATCCCCGAGAAATAGGGCTGTGCGCCCCCCTGCCCCGCCGCTGGTCCCGATCCTGATCCCGGCCGCCGGGGCCTCGCGCCGGATGCGCGGGGGCGACAAGCTACTGGAGCCGGTGGCGGGCGGGCGGCCGCTTCTGGCCGAGCGCCTGGCTACGGCGCGGGCCACGGGCGCGCCGGTGCTGGTGGCCCTGCCGCCCGAGACGCGCGCGCCCGGCCGCTGGGCGGCGATTGCCGGGGGCGCCGGGGTGCAGGTGGTGACGGTAGCGCGCGGCGGGATGGGCGACAGCATCGCCGCCCTTGCCCGCGCCCTGCCCGAAGCGGCGCAAGGCGCACTGATCCTGCCCGCGGACATGCCCGACATTCGCCTTGGCGACTTGAAGAAACTCCTGCAGGCCTTTGATGGAAAACATGTTTTCCGAGGCGCCAGCGCCGGGGGCAAGCCCGGCCATCCGGTGATCTTCCCCCGCGCCATGTTTGCCGGGCTGCGCGCGCTCAGCGGCGACAGCGGCGCGCGCCGACTGCTCGAGGGCGCGGCGGTGCGGCTGGTGCCGCTTCCCGGCAATCACGCCCTGACCGATCTCGACACGCCCGAAGACTGGCAGGCCTGGCGGCAGCGGCAGGCGGAATAGCCCGGCACGGCAAGAGCCGGCGCATCCGCGATACGCCGGCCCTGCCGGTGGAACGCGGTTCCACCAGCGACGGCCCCGGGTCGCCCCGGGGCCTGCTGCATTGCAATATGTGAACCTATTTCAGCAGGATCTTCGCTTCGTGCTTCTTCAGGGTGCGGCGCGCGGCGGTGTAGCCGGCGATGCCTTCGCGCTGCTCCAGCTCCGGGAACAGTTCGAAGATCTCCGCCCGCTGGGCATTGCCCAGCCCCTTGAGCGAGTAATCGCCCGGCTGGAAGCTCTCGGTCCAGGCGCCGTTGGAAAGCACCACCTCGTGATGGTCGAACATGAAGTGGATATAGGAGGTGCCCATCGCATCCACCCTGACGATGCCCTTGTTGTCCACCAGATGCTTGGCGGCGACCAGCACTTCGCGCTCTTCGAAGTAGAGCGCCGTGCGGTCATTGGCGACCAGCACCCGGTGGTTCGGGCTCACGAGGATATCGCGCTCCGGCAGGCCGCCTCCCAGCGCGCCCGCGCGGATCAGGATCGGCTTCAGGTGCTCGGCCCGGGCGAAGTCCTGCCAGGTCATCTTCTTCTCGCCGATCCAGCGGATCTCCTGGATGCCGTTGTCGCGGGTGATGATCCGGTCGCCCTCGCGCAGGCTCTCCACCGGACGCTCGCCCTTGGGCGTGGCGATCATGGTACCGGGGGTGAAGCAGGGGATGATCTCCTCGATCTCGGTGAAGTTCAGCGTGCCGGTGACCGCCCCGGTAGCGTCGTAATAGGTGACGAAGCCGTCCACGCCATTGCCGTTGCTGTCCGGCCCGGTCACGGTCACATGCAGCGAGCCGCCGGCGGGCGCGGAGCCGGTGAGGTCGAGGATGTCGTGATCCACCCCGTCGCTGCCGCCATCCACCGTGTCGCCGGCATTGAGGTTGACGAAAGTATCCTCGTCGGCCCCGCCCAGCAGGGTGTCGTTGCCGGCGCCGCCGTCGATCAGGTCGTTGTCGATGCCGCCGTCGATGGTGTCGTCGCCCTCGTCGCCATAGAGCTCGTCGGCATCGTCCTGGCCGTAGATCGTGTCATTGCCGGCACCGCCATGGATCACGTCGATGCCGTTATCGGTGACCGGGTCCGGGCCGGGGAAGGGATCGCCGGGCACATCCACGTCGGGGATGTTGAAGGCATCGGTGCCCGCGCCGAGCCCGCCCCAGATCACGTCGTCGCCGGCGCCGCCGTCGATATCGTCGGAGCCGTGGCCGCCGATGATCGTATCGTCGCCGGTGCCGCCCAGGATGGTGTCGTCGTCCAGCCCGCCGTCAATGGTGTCATTGCCGGTGCCGCCGTCGATATAGTCCTGGTCGTCGCCGGTCGAGATCCTGTCGTCGCCGGCATTGCCATAGACGGTATCGCGGTCATCGAACGGGTCCGCATCCGGAGGGACGACCCCGGGCCAGCCGTAATCGGAGGCGGGCGCCGAGCCGGACGTGTCGATCGTGTCGTTGCCATTGCCGCCATGGACCGTATCGCTGCCGTCGCCGCCGGTGATCTCGTCGTCCCCGGCATTGCCGTAGATCAGGTCGTCGCCGGTGCCGCCGTCGAGCATGTCGGCCTGGTTGCCGCCGTGCAGGATGTCATCGCCCGCATCGCCGAACACCTGGTCCATGCCGCCATTGCCGTAGAGGTCGTCATTGCCGGTGCCGCCGTGGATCGTGTCATCGCCGTTACCGCCATGGATCTCGTCGTCGCCCTCGTCGCCATTGAGCACGTCGTCGCCGGCCTGGCCATAGATGATGTCATTGCCGGTGCCGCCGGAGACGGTATCGTTGCCATTGCCGGCATAGACCGTGTCATTGCCGCCATAGGCCTCGATCACGTCGTCATCGTTGCCGGCCATGTTGTCGCCGTGGTCCACCATGTCGCCCTCGGGGTCGCCGGTATAGGCGGCGTCGATCAGGTCGTCGCCGGCGGTGCCTTCGACGATGTAGTCGAGCCCGCCGCCGCCGCCGCTGCCCAGGGTCACGGTCTGGTTGTCGTCGAAATCGGGCAGCATCCAGGGGCCGGGATCGGAAACGCTGCTCAGCGAATTGATCTCGGTGATGTCGGGCAGGTCGCCTTCGCTGTCCATGGGCAGCAGCAGTTCGAGGCTCTCGCCGGAGGGGCCGTCCAGATGCAGCCCCATGCCGGCCACCCCGCCGACCGTGCCGGCGCTGGTCACGTATTCGCCCTCGGTCCTGTATATCTCGCCGATCGTGTAGGGCACACCGCCCACATATACGAGGTCGCCCACATTGATCTCGCCGCCCATGCTCGGGACATGCTCCAGCGGTTCGGAAATGCCGATCAGGTCTCCGGCCGCCACCGACAGGCTGACCGTGCCCGAGCTGGGCAGCCGGCTGGACAGGACGATGGCGTCATAGAGGTTGGTAAAGCTCATTTCTCACATCCTTCATTCGCGCGTTTGCCCAAAGGGGCGACATCCGAGGAAATCATGGCTGCAATGGAAGCAGCGGCGGAAGCAGCACCGGCCTTTTCCGGCGCGCCGGTTTCTCCCCCGTTCTCCCGGGCTTTGCCGCCTGTTCCGGCCTTGCATGACAGCATCCTTCGTTTCCTCACACCAATCGCCCCGCATGCACATCCGCCCTGACCGAACGACCACATACGAAGCACCCTCGTTACGCCGTGGAGAGCAGGCCCGAGGCCCGGCGCGGGATTCCCGTGCCCGGCACGGCGCTTCCCGCAAGTAATGTGACTCAGCAGCACTCCCGCGGTCACATGACGCTCCCATGCACGGCATGGCTTCGTATGCGGCCGCCCCCGTGGCCAAACAGACATTGCCCCCCAGTCGGGCATCTTGTTTTACCCCGTCTTCCCCCTTGCCCCCAAGGGGAAAAAAGGCACCCCCTTGTCAGCCCGCGCGGCAAAGGCCCGGTCGCAAGGGGGCCTGCCGGCTCCACCTGTACTTTTGGACAGGATGGATTGTTTCCGACCAGCATTCCGCTTCTCGCGGCCAGGCCAGGATTCTCCGATCATTTTTCGCGGTGTTAGCAAAAATTTTCCATAAATAAGCTCCACTTGACCGAAAGACGGGAAATAGTCTGCGGGGGGTGGCCGGGGATTGTTTCCCCATCCGGGACAATCCGCCGCTCTGAACCGGGCCAAATTATGGCAATTTGCCAACAAAATTTTTCTTTCCGCCCGGGGCAAGGCTGTTTTCGATTCTGGGTCAATCCGGCAAATCCGGCCAGATCGGCCATGATCGGGAACAGGCTTTTCCTCTCGAATCTTCTCGAAAAGCGAATCACTCCGCGCCCGGCCGCATATCCGCCCCAAAGGCCCCTTTTTCCGTTTCAGGCGGAAACCAGCCGCGCCTCGCCCGGCTCAAAGCCGATCCAGACATTGCTGCCGGTGGCGATGGGCTGGCCGGTCTCGCCGGTGACCACGAACAATTCGCCCAGCGCGCTGTCGATCGTGTACTGGGTCTGGTTGCCCAGATAGGCGCCGTAGCTGACCACGCCTTCGAAGCCGCCGGCGATCTTCTCGCGCGAAAGGCGTATCTGGTGCGGGCGCAGCACCAGCTTGGCCGCGCCCGTGCCCGGCGCGCCGGTGGGCAGCGTCAGCCGCGCGCCCGCAAGGGCGATCTCGCTTTCGCCCTCGCCCGCCGCCAGCACCTCGCAATCGACCAGGTTGGCGTCGCCGATAAAGTCGGCGATGAAGGCCGAACCGGGCCGCTCATAGAGGTCGCGCGGGCTGCCCTCCTGGGCGATTTCGGCGTTTTTCATCACGATGATCCGGTCCGAGACCGCCATGGCCTCTTCCTGATCATGGGTGACATAGACCGCGGTCAGGCCGAGATCCTGCTGAATCTGGCGGATCTCCTCGCGCACATGGCGCCGGAGCTTGGCGTCGAGATTGGACAGCGGCTCGTCGAGCAGCAGCACTTCGGGCTCGAGCACGATCGCGCGCGCCACCGCGACGCGCTGCTGCTGGCCGCCCGAAAGCTCCGAGGGCAGGCGCGCGCCAAAGCCCTTGAGCCCGACCAGTTCCAGCCCGGCCTCGGCCTTTTCGTGGGCCTCGCGCCGGGGCATGTTCTTCACCGTCAGCCCGTAGGCGACATTCTCGAGCACGCTCATATGCGGAAACAGCGCATAGGACTGAAACACCATCGACACCTTGCGATAGGTGGCGCTCAGATGGGTCACGTCCTCGCCGCCGATCAGGATCGCGCCGGATGTCGCCGCCTCGAGCCCGGCGATCAGGCGCAGGGTGGTGGTCTTGCCGCAGCCCGAAGGCCCCAGCAGCGTCACCAGCCGGCCCGGCTCGATCGACAGGTTCAGGCATTTGAGCGCCGTTACCTGGCCGTATTTCTTGACCACCTCGCGGAAGACGACGGAGCCTCTCGTGCTTTCGTTCATCGCTGTTTCTCTCCGTTTGCGTTCACGGCGCGCCCGCCACCCGGTCGGTGCGGCGCAGGGTGCGCTTGCCCACCAGCAGCTGCAGCAGGACGATCGCCGCGAGCATGGTAAAGATCAGCACCGCGCTATAGGCGATGGCGATGCCGAATTCGCCGTTCTCCACCCGCCCGACGATGAAGGAGGTGGCCATGTTGTGCTTGGCCGAGACCAGGAAGATCACCGCGCTGACCGAGGTGATGGCGCGCACGAAGCTGTAGGTGAGCGCGGCCAGGATCGCCGGGCCCATCAGCGGGCGGATCACCCGGCGCACGGTGGTAAAGCTGTTGGCGCCCAGCGTGATCGAGGCTTCGTCCAGGCTTTTGTCCAGCTGGCTCATCGCCGCGATGCCCCCGCGCACGCCCACGGGCATGTTGCGGAAGACAAAGACGATGATCAGGATGATCGAGGTGCCGGTAAGCTCGATCGGCGGGAAGTTGAAGGCGAGGATGTAGCTCACCCCGATCACCGTGCCGGGAATGGCAAAGCTCAGCATGGTCGAGAACTCGAACGCCTCCTTGCCCCAGAAGCGCTGGCGCACCAGCAGATAGGCCGTGCCCAGCCCGACCAGCGCGGTGAGCGGCGCGGCGATGGTGGCGATCTGCAGGGTGGTGAAGTAGCTGTCCCAGGCCACCCCCTTGAAGCGCCAGCCATGGGCGGTGTGCTTGATGCCGAAGGCGCGGATGTAATGGGCCAGCGTGAAGGTATTGTCATAGCCCCACAGCTTGACCACCGAACCGAAGGCGATCATCGAATAGACCACCGCGGTAAAGGCCGCCCAGGGCAGCGCGGTGGCATAGGCGGCGATTTTCACCCCCCGCGAAAGCGCCGCGTGGCGGCCGCTGTCGGCCTTGCCGGTGACGGTGGCGTAGGACTTCTTGCCGACCCAGCGGCGCTGGAGCAGAAACGCGCCCAGCGTCAGGCTGAGCAGGGCGATGGACAGGACCGCGGTGCGCGACGGGTCGGCGATGGTGCCGACGATGGAGAAGTAGATTTCGGTCGAGAGCACGTTGTAATTGCCGCCCCCCAGCACCAGCGGATTGCCGAAATCGGCGAGGCTTTCGATGAAGCCGAGCAGAAAGGCATTGGCCAGGCCGGGGCGCATCAGCGGAAACGAGACCCGGCGAAAGGTCTGCCAGGCATCGGCGTCCAGCGTCTGGCTGGCCTCTTCCATCGAGGGCGATATGCCTTCGACCACGCCGATCAGCACCAGAAAGGCAATCGGGGTAAAGGACAGCACCTGCGCCAGGTAGACCCCGCCAAAGCCGTATATCCAGCGCGTCTTGGGCACGTCGAAGAGGTAGGAGACGATCGCCGTCACCGTGCCGGTGCGCCCGAACAGCAGGATCAGCGCCAGGCCGATGACAAAGGGCGGGGTGATGATCGGGATCACCGTGAGCAGGCGCAGAAGCTTCTTGGCGCGGAAATTCGTGCGGGTGAAGATCAGCGCGAAGGCCAGCCCCAGCAGCGTGGTCGTGGCCCCGGTCATGGTCGCCAGCAGCACCGAATTGATCGCCGGCCCGCACTGGTCCGTGAAGGTCAGGCAGGAGAGCCCCCAGAGATCGGCGGAGAAGAACTCGCTCAGGAAATGGCCGAGCGACAGCCCCCCTTGCGGGGCGCGAAAGGCATTGACCAGCACCGTCGAGACCGGAAAGAACACGAACAGCGCCACCAGCGCGACGATCAGCCCGATCAGCCCGGTGACAAAGGCATCGCCCGTGCTCCGCCCGGCGGCCGAAAGGGACGTGGTCAGCATGAACAGCAGCGAAAACAGCGTCAGCGTCGCCCCGGCGCCGAAGCCCGCCTGCCCCTCCGCGCCGCCCAGCGCGCCGAACAGCCCGGTCAAAAAGCGCGGCCCGTTCATGCCCACGGCAAATCCCTGCAGCATGACCAGCCCCAGCCCCGCCGCGCTCAGCGCGACGATGGCGCGCGCCCTGCGCAGCGGATCGGCCAGCAGCAGCAGCGCCGCCGCCACCCCGGCAAGGACCGGCAGCGGCGCGCCCAGATAGAGCCGCCCGTGCAGGAAGGCCAGCCAGATGCCCGCCCCCGTATCCGCATCCGCGGCGATGCCGGAAAGCCAGCCAAAGCGCCAGAACCCGCCCTCGGTCATGTACCACGGCACCAGGCAATAGCCGACCAGGCCGACCAGCAGCCACAGCCAGGTGGTGCGTTGCATACTCATACCGTCCTCATACCGTCCCCCCGGCCCGCGCGGGGGCATTCGCCGCCCGCGCGGCACGCATCGTGCCCGGACCGTGCCCCGGCGCGCGAGGATGCGAGGAGCCGCCCCCCGCGCGCCGGACCGTCTCGGACCTCCAGATCAGCGCCCGATCAGGGCTTGATCTCCGCATCCCAGCGCTCGAGCAGCCGGGCGCGGGTCTCGGTGGAGCCATAGGTGGCGAAATCGTAGTCGATCAGCTTGATCGTGCTCACATCCGGCGCCGCGTCGGGGATGCGCGCATCGCGGTTCGAGGGGATATTGTACACCCCGACCTCGGGTCCGGCCGACTGGGCCTCGGCGCTGAGCACGAATTCGACCCATTGCTTCGCCTCCTCGAGGTTCTTAGCGCCCTTGATGATCGACACCCCGCCGACCTCGTAGCCGGTGCCCTCGCAGGGCGAGACGATCTCCAGCGGGAAGCCGGCGATGCGCAGCTTCACCATGTCATGCTCAAAGCCGATCGACACCCCGGTCTCGCCGCGCGCCGCCGCCTTGGAGGGGGCCGAGCCGGACTTGGTGTAGGAGTTCACGTTTTCGCCGATCTGCTTGAGCAGGGCAAAGGCCTCGTCCTCCCCAAATACCTGCACCAGGGTGGCAAGCTCGGTATAGGCGGTGCCGGACGAATTCGGGTTGGCCACCTGAATTTCGCCCTTGAAGCGCGGATCGGCCAGGTCCTTCCAGCAGGCCGGCGGCTCGATCCCCTTCTGTTCGAGAATCTCGCGGTTATAGGCGATCCCGAGCACGCCGAGATGGATGCCGATGGTCTTGCCTTCGGAAATCGCGGCGAGATTCTGCGCCCAGGGATAGAGATCCGAGGTATCGGCCCCCGAGGGCTGCGTCAGCCCCTCGGCCGCCGCGATCAGGTGCGGATCCCCGGTGCCGCCCCACCAGACGTCGATCTTGGGATTGCCCGCCTCGGCGCGCACCTGCGCGAGCGTCTCGCCGGTGGACTTGCGCACCATGTTCACCGTATTGCCGGTGGCGTCCTCGTAATTGGACGCCATCAGGTCGCACCAGTCCTGTTCGTTGGAGCAGACCACGTTGAGCTCGCCCGCGGCGGCGGTACCGGCGGCCAGGACGGCCGTTAGCGCTACCACGGAGATCAAAGGGGTTTTCCTCACAGACATTTTCACGATTCCTCCCGTTGAAACACGCTGACACAGGTCAGCCATGGGGAGAGAATATATTGGCGCGGGATCGTTTGTATAGAAATATTTTTGCCGCCCTGCCCAAGCGGGCCGAACCGGCCTCACGCCCCTTTCCGCCCCTTCCCGCCCCCCCTTCGGCAAAGGCGCCGGGGCCGGAGAGAGGGCCGGAGAGGGGGCCGGAGAGAGCGCCGGCGGCCGAGCCTATTCGCCCGCCACCCGCACCCGGGTCATCACGTCCGGCCGACCGATCACGGCGCCGTTTCGCCCGGCGCCGCGCTTGATCGCATCCACCACGTCGAAGCCTTCGACCACCTTGCCGACCACGGTATATTTGCCGTCGAGAAAGGTCGCCGGGGCGAAGGTGATGAAGAACTGGCTGTTGGCGCTGTCGGGGTCCGAGGCCCGCGCCATGCCCACCACCCCGGTACCAAAGGAATAGTCGGAAAACTCCGCCGGCAGGTCCGGCAGATCCGAGCCGCCGGTGCCCGCCAGGCTCATGTCGCCGCCCAGCCGGCCGAACCGCACGTCGCCGGTCTGGGCCATGAAGCCGTCGATCACCCGGTGAAACACCACCCCGTCATAGGCGCCTTCGCGCGCAAGGGTCAGCAGGCGCTCCACATGTTTCGGGGCAAGCTCGGGGAAAAGCTCGATCACCACCGTGCCATTGGCCTCGCCCTCGATGGCGATCTCCAGGCGCGGATGCTCGAGCACCGCCATGGCCGCATCCGCCACCGCATTGGAGCGCGCCGCGCTCCCGCCTCCCTCGGAGGGGGCGGGCAGGCTCGCGGCTGCCGGCTCCGCCTCGCCCGGCGGGCCGGAGAGCGTCCTGACCGCATAGCCCAGCACCAGCGCCACCCCGAGCAGGAACCAGAACCAGGCCCAGAGCGCGCGCCGGTCCTTCTTCGTGCCCGGCCCCCGGCCCTGCCCCGGCTCAGACATCGGCGGCAACCCTGACGCGGATCATCCGGTCCGGGTTCGCCGGCGGCTCGCCCCGGGCGATCCTGTCCACATGCTCCATGCCCTCGATCACCCGGCCATAGACCGTGTATTGGCGGTTGAGGAAGTGATTGTCGGCGAAGTTGATGAAGAACTGGCTGTTGGCGCTGTCCGGGTTGGCGCTGCGCGCGGCCCCCAGCGTGCCCCGGTCATGGGGGATGCCGGAGAACTCGGCCTTCAGATCCGGCAGGTCCGAGCCGCCAGTGCCGGCGCGGCGCATGTCGCCCCCCTCGCCGCCATGCTTGACGTCGCCGGTCTGGGCCATGAAGCCCTCGATCACCCGGTGAAAGGCGACCCCGTCATAGGCGCCGGCGCGGGCGAGCTCCTTCATCCGGGCTGAGTGTTCGGGGGCGATGTCGGGCATCAGCTCGATCACCACCGTGCCGTCCTTGAGCTCCATGAGGATGGTGTTTTCGGGGTCCCTGATTTCGGCCATGTGCTGTCCTTTCGCTTGCTGTTGCCCGATACCTAAGGCGCGCGGGGCGAAAGGAAAAGGGGGTAGGACAAAAGGTCAGGCAATCACCTGAAACGCGCTTCTGCCTGACCAGAGCCGCCGGGCCGTATTGCGGCCCGGCATGCGCCCGCCCGCCCCATGGCGGGCGCATTCTGCGCCCACCCGGGCGGCCGCATGCCTCCCTTCGATGCGGTTTCACAACTCTAAACGCTTCTTCTGGGGAAAGGGTTCTCTTTGCCGCATTGACCGGGGCGGGCAAATATTGTGTCTGGGGCGAAACCTGTTTCGGGAGGATAGCATGGGCTGGAAGACGCTGGACGACATGGAGCTTGACGGCAAGGTGGTGCTGGTGCGGGTGGATATCAACGTGCCGGTCGAGGATGGCCGGGTCACCGACGATACCCGCATCCGGCGCATCGTGCCCACGGTAAAGGACATCGTGGCCAGGGGCGGCAAGCCGGTGCTGCTCGCCCATTTCGGCCGGCCCAAGGGGCAGGTGGTGCCGGAAATGTCGCTTGCGCCGCTGGTCCCTGCCCTCTCGGCGGCTTTCGACATGCCGGTGAAATTCGCCCCCGACTGCATCGGCGCCCCGGCCAAGCAGGCGGTGGCCGCACTTGAGCCGGGCGAGGTGCTGCTGCTCGAAAACACCCGCTTTCACAAGGAAGAGACCGAGAACGATCCCGCCTTTGCCGCCGCGCTGGCGGCCCTTGGCGATGTCTATGTGAACGACGCCTTCTCCGCCGCCCACCGGGCGCATGCCTCGACCGAGGGCATCGCCCGCCTGCTGCCTTCCTGCGCCGGCCGGCTGATGCAGTCCGAGCTTTCGGCGCTGGAAAAGGCGCTGGGCGATCCCGAACGCCCGGTGGTCGCCGTGGTCGGCGGGGCCAAGGTCTCGACCAAGCTCGACCTGCTGGGCAACCTCGTGGGCAAGGTCGATCACCTGGTGATCGGCGGCGGCATGGCCAATACCTTCCTCGCCGCCCAGGGGCTGAGCGTGGGCAAGTCGCTCTGCGAGCACGACATGGCCGAAACCGCCCGCGAGATCCTCGAAAAGGCCGAGGCGGCGGGCTGCGAG
>JALWTH010000374.1 GCA_027082975.1 Paracoccaceae bacterium
TACCAGGGCTCCACGTCTCCCGACAGCCACTGCTTGCCGTACTCCAGCAGGCCGCCGGCGTGGGCGACCTGGCGGAAGAAGGGGGGCAGCGCGTCGTGCAGCCCGGCGACGCCGACGTCTTCGCCGGACGCCAGCCGGCCCAGCCCGCCAGGGCCAGGTCCGCCAGCAGCGCGCCCGTGAGCAGCACCGCCAGCGCCCCGCGTCCTGCCTCTCTGCTCCAGCGCCTCATGCCGCCTCACTGCCTCCCGATCCGATCCGCGCTCCCGGCCACTATGGCCGCACCCTCCGCCGCCCCGCAAGCCCATTGCCCCCGCCGCGCCCCTCGGCTATCCAGTGCCAAACCGGTGCCGGACCATCACACGCGCGAGGAAATCATGGCTGCTTATCAATACGTCTACCACATGGATGGCGTCTCCAAGACCTATCCCGGCGGCAAGAAATGCTTTGAAAACATCCGCCTGTCCTTCCTGCCCGGGGTCAAGATCGGGGTCGTGGGCGTGAACGGCGCGGGCAAGTCCACGCTCATGCGCATCATGGCCGGGATCGACAAGGATTTCACCGGCGAGGCCTGGGCGGCCGAGGGCGTGCGGGTGGGCTATCTGCCGCAGGAGCCCGAGCTTGACCCTTCGCTTGACGTGCGCGGCAACGTGATGCTGGGCGTGGCCGAAAAGAAGGCCATTCTCGACCGTTACAACGAGCTTGCCATGAACTACTCGGAGGAAACCGCCGAGGAAATGGCCCGGCTTCAGGACGAGATCGACGCGCAGAATCTCTGGGATCTCGACGCGCAGGTGGATATCTCGATGGAGGCGCTGCGCCTGCCGCCGGACGATGCGGACGTGTCCACCCTTTCGGGCGGCGAAAAGCGCCGGGTGGCGCTGTGCAAGCTGCTGCTCGAAGCCCCCGAGATGCTGCTTCTGGACGAGCCCACCAACCACCTCGATGCCGAGACCATCGCCTGGCTGCAACAGCACCTGATCGACTACAAGGGCACGATCCTGATCGTCACCCATGACCGCTATTTCCTCGACGACATCACCGGCTGGATCCTCGAGCTCGACCGCGGCCGGGGCATCCCCTACGAGGGCAATTACTCGAGCTGGCTCGAGCAAAAGGCAAAGCGCCTCGAGCAGGAGGCGCGCGAGGACAAGACCCGCCAGAAGACGCTCGAGCGCGAGCTTGAATGGATGCGCCAGAGCCCCAAGGCGCGCCAGGCCAAGCAGAAGGCGCGGATCAACGCCTATAACGAGCTTGCCAGCCAGTCCGAGCGCGAAAAACTCACCCGTGCCCAGATCATCATCCCCAATGGCCCGCGCCTGGGCTCCAAGGTGATCGAGGTCGAGGGGCTGAAAAAGGCCATGGGCGACAAGCTCCTGATCGAGGACCTTTCCTTTTCCCTGCCCCCGGGCGGCATCGTCGGCGTGATCGGCCCCAACGGCGCCGGCAAGACCACGCTGTTTCGCATGCTCACCGGCCAGGAAGCGCCCGACGAAGGCACCATCACCTATGGCGACACGGTGAAGCTCGCTTATGTGGACCAGAGCCGCGACGATCTCGACCCCGAGGCCACCGTCTGGGAGGCCATTTCCGGCGGCGGCGAGGTGATCGAGCTGGGCGACGCGCAGGTGAACTCCCGCGCCTATTGCTCGGCCTTCAATTTCAGGGGCGGCGACCAGCAGAAGAAGGTGGGACTCCTGTCGGGCGGCGAGCGCAACCGGGTGCACATGGCCCGCCTGCTGAAGGAAGGCGGCAACGTGCTGCTTCTGGACGAGCCCACCAACGACCTCGATGTCGAAACCCTGCGCGCGCTCGAAGACGCGCTGGTGGATTTCGCCGGCTGCGCGGTGGTGATCAGCCACGACCGCTTCTTCCTCGACCGCATCTGCACCCATATCCTGGCCTTCGAGGGCGAAGCGCATGTGGAATGGTTCGAGGGCAACTTTGCCGACTACGAAGAAGACAAGAAGCGCCGCCTGGGCCCCGACGCGCTGGAGCCAAAGCGGATCAAGTACAAGAAATTCACCCGCTGAGCCCGCCCCTTCCTCTTGCCACAAATATCCCCGCCGGAGGCACGATTTTTCTGCGAAAAATCGTTGTTGCGCGAGAATGAAGGTCGGGGCGGAACAGGGCGTTATCGCGGTATCCGGCGGATTCTTCCATGTTTTTCGCCCTCTTGCCGGCAGGGATATTGGCGGGGGCGGAATGTGAAGATTTGAGGCCTCCGGCGGGGATATTTGTGGCAAGAGGAAGGGGCGGGAGTTCCTTTCTTCCCCGTACTTTCCTCCCGGCGGCCCGGCTGCTACAAGGGGGTATGCCCGCGCCTGTCTCAGCCATCCCCAATCTCGGCCCCGCCGCCGATGCCGCCTATGCCCGGGCCGGGATTCACGATGCCGAGACCCTGCGCGCTCTGGGAGCGGATGCGGCTTATGGGCGGCTTCTGGACAGCGGGGCGAAGCCGCATTTCATCGGCTATTGCGCTCTGGTCATGGGCCTGCAGGGTCGGCCCTGGAACGACTGCCGGGGCGCGGAGAAGGACGCCCTGCGCGCCCGTTTCGAGGCGCTGAAGGCGGCGGCGGCCGGCGGGGCGGGACAGCCCGCCGGAGCGCCAGAGCGGGAACTGGAGCGGGAACTGGACCGGATCGGCCTGCGCGCACCGCCCGGGCGCGGCAGCTGAGCCGCCTGCCCGAGTCGCCCGCCCGAGTCGCCCGCGGAGATTGTAACAGTTTTGTAACAATTGTCTGTTGACCCCCTCACCAACCTTGCTAGGATGCCCCCCACCCGGGCAGTCGGCGGCCCGCCCGGCCGGTCTGCACGACGATGCCCGGCCGCACGGGCCAGGTAACAACAAGGTAACAACAAGGCACCGGGGGGACCGGGTTTGCCCCCCTGTCAACAAGGGAGATATTCATGTTCAAAGCTTCTGTATTCGCTGGCGTCGCGCTGGCGCTGGGCCTGTCGGCCGCCCCTGCCCTTGCCGGCGATTACCCGAATCAGGCGATCACCATCATCGTGCCTTCCAAGGCCGGCGGCTCCACCGACCGCACCGCGCGCCTGTTCACCGATCTGGCGGAGAAGAATTACGAGGGCTTCGAATTCGTCATCCAGAACATCCCCGGCTCCGGCGGCCAGAAGGGCTTCGAGGCCATTGCCCGGGCCGAGGCCGACGGCTACACGATCGGCCTGAACTTCACCCCGCAGCTGGTGGCCCATATCGTTTCGGGCCGCGCCCAGTATACGCTCGACAGCTTCCACGTCATGGGTAACGTCGCCCAGGATCCGGGCATCGTCGTGGTGCCGGCCGACAGCCCGATCAAGACCATGGCCGATCTCGCCGCCGCCAGCGGCCTGACGGTGGCGGTGAACGGCATCGGCTCCGACGACTTCCTCGCCGCCAAGCAGTTCGAGGAAGCCGCCGGCGTCACCTTCAACCTGCTGCCCACCAAGGGCTCCACCGAGCAGAAGGCGGCGATTCTCGGCGGGCATGTGGATGCGGCCTTCATGAACCTTTCGCAGATGATCAAGCAGCACAAGGCGGGCGATGCGCGCATCATCGCCATGCTGACCGATGCCCGCGACGAGCACCTGCCCGACATGCCCACCGCGCTCGAGCAGGGCTATGACGTGCAGATGCGCGCGACCCGCGGCTTTGTCGCCCCCGCCGGTATCCCGGACGAGATCCAGTCGCAGCTCGACTCCATGCTGGCCGAGATCATGGCTTCGGACGCGTTCAAGGCCAATGCCGCCAAGGGCAACATCTTCCTGCTGCCCATGTCCGGGCCCGACTACCTAGCTTACCTGACCGACCTGCAGGCCCAGACCCAGGCGGTATATGATCAGGCGCCCTGGTAAGACCGGGCCGTCCGATGCAAAAGAAGTGGGCTGACCGCGCCTTGCTCGTGGTCTTCATCCTGCTGGCCGCGCTGCTTTACCGCAGCGCGGCCGATTATCCGGGCATCGCGCAGACGACATCGGCCAAATATGTGCGCTTTCTGGCGGTGTTCATCGGCGTGCTCTGCCTGGCGCAGCTGGGCTTCGGGCTCATGCGCGAGCACGGGCGCGAAGTGCTGGTGCTGAGCGAAAGCCCGCGCCGTTTCTTCGGCCTCCTTGTCGGGCTGGTGCTGTTTGCCATCGCCTTCGAGCCGCTGGGCTTCTACCTGTCGGCGGCGCTGTTCATCCCGGCGATCGGCTGGATGCTGGGCTATCGGCGCCCGCTGGTGCTGGCGCTGACCACGGCCGGGGTGCTGGGCTTTGTCTACGTGGTCTTCGTGCAGCTTCTGTCGGTGCGCCTGCCGGGCATCGAGATCTTCTAGGGGGCGAAAACATGGAATATCTGGCGATCGTCTTTTCGCCCGCCGCGCTGCTGACCATCTTCATCGGCACCTTTGCCGGGGTGGCGATCGGCGGGATGCCGGGGCTGACCGCGACCATGGCGGTGGGGCTGCTGGTGCCGTTCACCTACACGATGGACCCGACCATGGGGCTGATGCTGCTCGGCGGCATCTATGCGGGCGCCATGTATGGCGGCTCGATCCCGGCGATCCTGCTCAACACGCCGGGCACGCCCGCGGCCGTGGCCACCGCCATCGAGGGCTATCCGATGAGCCGGGCGGGGCGCGCGCCGCTGGCGCTCAAGACCTCGGTCACCGCCTCCTTTGTCGGCGGGACCTTCTCGGTGCTGATCCTGCTCTTGTTCGCGCCCTTCCTCGCCCGCCAGGCGCTGGCCTTCGGCCCGGCCGAGACCTTTCTGCTGGCGCTGATGGGGCTTGCGGGGATCATCTCCATCGCCGACGAGAATTCCTCGCTGATCAAGGCGCTGATCGCCGGCGTGCTCGGCATGATCATCGCCCTTGTGGGCACCGACGACATGTCGGGCAGCCTGCGCTACACGATGGGGATGGTGGACCTGATCGACGGGATCGACTTCATGCCGGCGCTGATCGGGCTGTTCTCGATGATCCAGATGCTGGAGCTTGCCGGGCAGAGGGGCCACGAGATCGACACTTCGGCCCTGCACAAGGCGCAGAAGCGCGAGAAGCTGCCCAAGGGCATCGGCAGGTTCATGGGGCTCGGCGCCGGGACCGGCACGCTGATCGGCATCCTGCCCGGCGAGGGGGCGACCATCGCCGCCTTCATCTCCTACAACGTGGCCAAGCGGATCTCGAAGACCAGGGAGCTGTTCGGCAAGGGCAACCCCGAGGGGATCGCCGCCGCCGAAGCCGGCAACAATGGCTGCGTGGGCGGCTCGCTGGTGCCGACCATCACGCTGGGCATCCCCGGCAATTCGGTCGCCGCCGCGCTGATGGGGGCCTTCATCATCCAGGGGATGATCCCGGGGCCGGACCTGTTTACCGAATATGCCGACCGGACCTATCCGTTCATCCTGTCGCTGTTCGTGGCCAACGGGGTGTTTCTGGCGATCGGCCTGTTCTTCGCGCCCTATCTCGCGCGCATCGCGCTGGTGCCGCCGGCGATCATGGTGCCGGTGGTGGCGGCGTTTGCGGTGCTGGGCTCCTATGCGCTCAACAACTCGGTCTTCGACATCTACCTGATGATCGCCTTCGCGCTTGGCGGGCTGGTGCTCAAGAAGCTCGGCTATTCGCTGGAAGCGCTGATCCTCGGGCTGATCCTGGGGCCGATCGCCGAGGGCGGCTTTGCGCAAGGCATGGTGATCGGGCGCGGCTCGCCCTGGATCTTCTTTGAAAGCAACATCGCCAAGGTGATGTGGCTGATCATCCTCGCCCTGCTGATCCCGCCGCTCTATTCCTACTGGAAGCACGTGCACAGGGCGGGCAAGGCGGCCGGGTAGCGGGCGGAGCGAATTTTCGCAGAAAATTCGTGGCCGGGGGCGCTGCCCCCGGACCCCCGGAGTATTTGCAGAAAGATGAAAGGGGGCGGATTTTCGCCTCCTTTGACTTGTGCCCGCCCCTGCCCTGCCGCCTCTCAGGCGCGCGTCAGCCGCCTGCGTTCAGGGCTGCCTGCAACCGCTCCAGCGCGGCTTCGAGGCGGGAGCGCGGGCAGGCGAAATTGAACCGGGCAAAGCCCGCGCCCTCGGGTCCGAAGGCCTCGCCGCGCGTCACCGCCCAGCCGGCTTCGCGCCGCAGAAAGGCGGTGAGGGCTTCGGGCGTCAGCCCCAGGGCGCGAAAGTCGAGCCAGGCGAGGAAGGTGGCCTCCGGCTCGACCAGTTCGACCCCCTCCATGGCCGCAATCCGTGTGCGCAGCAGCACCAGGTTTTGGCCCAGATAGGCCCGCACCGCCGCCAGCCATGGCGCGCCTTCGCGATAGGCCGCGACCATCGCCGCCGAAGAGAAGGCATTGTTCTTGTTGGCATTCATCCGCGAGCTTTCGGCCTGATAGCGCTGGCGCCGCGCCGCGTCGGGGATGATGGCGAAGGCCTGACAGCAGGCAGCGATATTGAACGCCTTGGCCGGAGATACCGCGCTGATGCAATTGGCCGCGGCCCCGGGGCCGAGGCTGGCAAAGGGGGTGTGGACATGGCCGGCAAGGGTGATGTCCGCATGGATCTCGTCGGCCACGACCAGTACGCCGTGGGCGCGGCAGATGCGGTCGATCTCGCCCAGCTCCTCCCGGCTCCAGGCCCGCCCCACCGGGTTGTGCGGGTTGCACAGAAACAGCATCCGCGCCTCCTTGCGCGCGGCGAGCCTTTCCAGGCCGGCGAGATCGGGCCGGTAGCGGCCGTTTTCGAACAATAGCGGGTTGGTCAGGATTTCCCGGCGGTTTTCGCGGATCACATCGGCGAAATCGAAGAAAACCGGCGGCTGGATGATGATGCCGTCGCCCGGCGCGGTAAAGGTCGCGGCGACGATCGACAGGATGTTGAGCACGTTGGGCGCGCGCAGCACCTGCTCGGGCGCCACCTGCCAGCCATGGCGCGCCGCGAGCCAGCCGGTCAGGGCCTCGACCAGCGCATCGGGCCAGGCCTCGTAGCCGAAAACCCCGTGCGCAAGGCGCGCCTGCAGGGCTTGGCGGATCACCGGGGCGGCGCGAAAATCCATGTCCGCGACCCCGGCGGCAAACAGCTTTTCCCCGCCCTCGCCCAGAACCGCGCGGTGCCATTTCAGCGCCGGCACCGCGCGCCGGTCGATCACTTCGTCGAATTCGCGTTCGAAATCGTCCATGCGCCGCGCCTCCCGGCCCCAGCATAGGGAAAAGATCGCCCTTGTCAGCCGGGAAACGGCCGTAAAAGAGGGCCGCGCGGCGGGATCGGCGCGGCCCCTGTCCTGCGCTTCCCGAGGCTCAGCCGACGATTTCGAGGCCGGAGAAGAAATAGGCGATTTCCTTGGCCGCGGTGTCGGGGCCGTCGGAGCCGTGGACCGAGTTTTCGCCGATCGAGAGGGCGAAGTCCTTGCGGATGGTGCCGGGGGCGGCCTCTTCCGGGTTGGTCGCGCCCATGACTTCGCGGTTTTTCGCGATGGCGTCCTCGCCTTCGAGCACCTGCACGACGATCGGCTCGGAGGTCATGAATTCGCACAATTCGCCGAAGAAGGGGCGGTCCTTGTGCACGCCGTAGAATTCCTGCGCCTGCTCAAGCGTCAGGCGGATGCGCTTGCTGGCGACGACGCGCAGGCCGGCCTCTTCGAGGCGGGCGATGATCTTGCCGGTCAGGTTGCGGCGGGTCGCGTCGGGCTTGATGATGGAAAAGGTGCGTTGGATGGCCATGTTGTCCTCGTCTGGGTTTCGTCCGGGTTTCGTCCGTGCGGCGCTTGATGCGCGTGAATGATGTGGGCGCCGCCTAGCACGCGCGGGCGGGCTTGAAAAGCGGTGATTGACGCGCGCGCGTGGCTCGGGCACAGGGAGAGGATGCTGACGATCCGCGACATCACCTTTTCCATCGAGGGGCGGCTGCTGTTCGAGCGCGCCAGCGCGCGTATTCCGGCGGGCCACAAGGTGGGGCTGGTGGGGCGCAACGGCACCGGCAAGACCACGCTGTTTCGCCTGATACGGGGCGAGCTGGCGCTGGAGGGGGGCGAGATCGCACTGCCGCGCGGCGCGCGCATCGGCGGCGTGGCGCAGGAGGCGCCGACCTCGCGGGTCTCGCTTCTGGATACGGTGCTCGCGGCCGACAGCGAGCGCGCCGCACTCCTGGCCGAGGCCGAAGAGGCCGAGGACGGGGCGCGGATTGCCGAGATCCAGACCCGCCTTGCCGATATCGACGCCTGGTCGGCCGAGGCGCGCGCGGCCACCATCCTCAAGGGGCTGGGCTTCGACGACCGCCAGCACGCCCTGCCCTGCGCCGATTTCTCCGGCGGCTGGCGGATGCGGGTGGCGCTGGCGGCGGTGCTGTTTGCCCGCCCCGACCTGCTGCTGCTGGACGAGCCGACCAATTATCTCGACCTCGAAGGCGCGCTGTGGCTCGAGAGCTACCTTGCGCGCTATCCGCATACGGTGCTGGTGGTGAGCCACGACCGCGGCCTGCTCAATCGCGCGGTGGGCGCGATCCTGCATCTCGAGGATCGCAAGCTCAGCCTTTACAACACCCCCTATGACCGCTTTGCCGAGACCCGCGCCGCGCGCCTGGCGGTGGCCGAGGCCGAGAACCGCAAGATCGCGGCCCGGCGCGCCCATCTGCAGAGCTTTGTCGAGCGCTTCCGCTACAAGGCGTCGAAGGCCGCGCAGGCGCAGTCGCGCCTGAAGATGATCGAGAAGCTCAGGCCCATCACCACCCCTTCCGAGGCGGCGCTGCGTGCGTTCAGCTTCCCCGAGCCCGAGGCGCTGAGCCCGCCGATCCTGGGCCTTGAGGGCGCGGCGGTGGGCTATGGCGAAAGGGCGGTGCTGAGCCGGCTGGACTTGCGCATCGACCAGGATGACCGGATCGCGCTGCTGGGCAGGAATGGCGAGGGGAAATCCACTCTTTCCAAGCTCTTGGCCGGCGAACTTCAGCCCATGAGCGGGCGCATCACCCGCGCGCGCAAGCTCAGGATCGGCTATTTCGCCCAGCACCAGATGGATGTGCTCCGGGCTGACGAAACCCCGCTCGACCACCTGCGCCGGGCGCGGCCTGACGCGCCCGAAGCCCGCCTGCGCGCGCGCCTTTCGGGCTTTGGCCTCATGGCCGAGCAGGCCGAAACCCTTGTGAGCCGCCTCTCGGGCGGGCAGAAGGCGCGCCTGACCCTGCTTCTGGCCACGCTCGACGCGCCGCACCTCCTGATCCTCGACGAGCCCACCAACCACCTCGATATCGAGAGCCGCGAGGCGCTGATCGAGGCGCTCAATGCCTATCGCGGCGCGGTGGTGCTGGTGAGCCACGACATGCACCTGCTGGGGCTGGTCGCCGACCGGCTCTGGCTGGTCTCGGGCGGGCGGGTCAGCGAATACAGGGAAGACCTCGAAGCCTATCGCCGCCTGCTGCTCGAGGGCGATGCGAGCGGTGAGAACGCGAAGGCGAAGAAGGAAAGAGCCCGCGCGCAAAGGGCCAGGCGGGCCGACCGCGACACCCTGCTCGCTTTGCGCGCTGACTTGCGCAAGGCCGAAGCGCGGCTCGAAAAGCTCACCGAGATGCGCGACACGCTCGCCGCCCGCCTCGCCGACCCGGCGCTCTATGAGGCGGGCAAGGCCGGGCAGATGGAGAGCTGGCAGAAGAAATATGCCGAGGTGCTCGAAGCCATCGAGCGCGCCGAAGCGCTGTGGCTCAGGGCCGGCGAGCGGCTCGAGCGGGCCGAAGGCGCGGCTGGCTGAGCGGGGATCGGTTGAACGAACAAAGCTTGATGAACCGGAGGCATGCGGCCGCCCGAGTGGGCGCAGAATGCGCCCCGCGCCCTCTCTTGCCCCGCCGGCCCTTTTCGCCCATAAGCGGCGCATGGACCGGACCGCCCTCATCAGCGCCTTTTTCACCCTGTTCGTGGTGATCGACCCGATCGGCCTGGCGCCGATGTTCCTGGCGCTGACCAAGGGCATGGGGGCCGCGGCCCGGCGCGCGGTGGCGCTGCGCGCGGTGCTGATCGCGGCCGCCATCCTCACCCTGTTCGCGCTGTTCGGCGAGGCGGTGCTGGGCTTCATGGGCATCTCCATGCCCGCCTTTCGCATCGCCGGCGGCGCGCTGTTGTTCTTCACCGCGTTCGACATGCTGTTCGAGCGGCGCACCAAGCGGCGCAAGGGGCAGGCGCGCGCGGAAAACGATCCTTCGGTCTTTCCGCTGGCGACCCCGCTGATCGCCGGGCCGGGGGCGATTGCCACCATGATCCTGCTCACCGGTTCGGCCGGGGGCGACTGGCTGGTGATCGGGGCCACGCTCACGGTGATGGCGGCGGTGCTGGCGGCGGTGCTGGGAGCCTTCTTCATCGGCGCCTCGGTGGAGCGCTTCCTGGGCGAAACCGGGATCAACGTCATCACCCGCCTGCTGGGGATGCTGCTGGCCGCGCTCGCGGTGCAATTCGTGCTCGACGGGCTCGGCGAGATGCTGCGCGGCCTTCAGCCGTAAGCGCCTCCCCAAACGCCCCTCGCAATCGCTCCCCTGAAACGCTCCCCTGAAGCGGCACCCGCCCCCGCCCGCCCGGCGCGGCAAGGCTCACGAAAGCCCGTTGGCCCGCTGCACCGCGCGGATGAAGGCGATGATGTCGGTGAGGTCGGCATCGGTCAGCCCCTCGATCGGGGGCATGTTGCCAAAGCGCCAGTGGTGACTCTGCACCCCGCGCTGCGCGGCCATGCGGATCGCCATGTCGCCGTGATGGCCGGGCACATAGAGGCGGTGGACCAGCGGCGGCCCCTTGCCCTCGAGCCCGCCGGCATTGGGGCCGTGGCAGGCCGCGCAGATCGCGCCAAAGGCCTGCTGGCCGCGCCGGGCGGCGCCGTCCAGTTGGGGCAGGGTCACGGCGACCATCTCGCCGCTGGCGGGCCGGGCGCCGGACGCGCCGGACGCGCCCGAAGCAGCGGAGGCCGCCTGCTCACCGCCCATGCCCGCGCCCATTTCCGCGCCCATGCCCGCGCCC
>JALWTH010000375.1 GCA_027082975.1 Paracoccaceae bacterium
ATCACCAGATCGCTGCCATCGAGCGCCAGCCCGCCCGCGCCCAGCGCCACATTGCCCGCGGCCACGAGGCCGAGGCGGTCGGTCTGGGCGTCAAGCGCGCCGGCCACGCTGAGCCGCGCATCGGCCCCGCTCGCCCCGCTGCCAAGGGCGGCGAGCCAGGCGGTGCCGGTGCGGATCAGCGCGCCATCGGCAATCTCGAGATCGCCGCGCGTGGCAAGGCGCAGCGCGCCCGCCCCGGCGGTGAGATCGGCCCCGGTCAGCGCGAGCCCGCCCAGTTGCGCGAGGTAGAAGCTCGCCGCCACCCCATCGGCCGGGTCATGGTCATGCAGGCCGAGGGTCGCGGCAACGGGGCCGGCGCCATTGCTGCCGGGCAGGAACCTCGCGAGGATCATGTCATCGCTCGCGCCAAAGCTCTCGCCCACGCTGAGATCGGCGCCGCCCACCGCGCGCAGATCGAGCGCGGCGCCGGCGCGCCCATGCACCGAGCCGGCCACGTCAAGCTCGAGCCTGCCGCCCGCATGGATCGCGGCGATGCCCGGCCAGGCATCGCCGGAGGGCGCGCCGAGGCCGGTGGCGAGGTCGAAGCCGTCTTCGCCAAGCGGCGCCGCGGCCAGGGCCAGCGCATCGGTGAGCACGCCCGCATGGGCATCGAGATACGCAGGCAGGTCGAGCGTGGCGCCGGTGCTGGCCAGAAGGCCCTGTGTGGCCTGATCGAGCGCGCCCGCATCCACCGCGCCATCGCCGAGCGGCGCCGTGAGCCCGCCGGAAGCGGCGCCGGTGAGGCTGGCAAGCGCTGCCTCGGTGCCGGTATCGGCCAGGCTCTCCGGGGCGAACAGCGCCGCCAGCGCCGGATCGCCTCCCGGCCCGGCCAGGGTCAGGTCGCCGTCCGCCACGCTCAGGCGCACCGCGCCGCCGGTGCTGCCGATCAGCCCGGCGGTCACGTCGCCTTCGGCCACGCGCAGGTCGAGATCGCCCCCCAGCGCCAGCGCGCTGACAGAGCCCGCGCCGCCATCCATGGAGATGTCGAGCGCATCGCCCGCCTCGCCGATCGCGCCGCCCGCCAGCAGCACCAGCGCAGGGGTGAGGATATCGACCGCGTCGGAATTGCCGTGATCGGTGATGTCGCCGGCCAGCGTGGTGAGCACCACGCCAGTGGGCGAATAGATCTCGCTCACCGCCACATCGCCCGCGGGCGCCGTAAGGCGCACCGCCCCGTCGGCGCGCGCCACCAGCGCCCCGTCGGCCAGCACGATCAGCAGCGGCTCACCCAGCGCGCCGATCCCGCCGGCGGCGGCTTCCAGCACGATATTGTGGCCGGTCGCCAGGTGGCTGAAGGCGGCGGTATCGGGCGCGCGGGTCAGCGCATCGGCGCTGTTGAGGCGCAAATCGCCGCCGGCGGAGGCGAACAGCACGGCAATCGACTGCTCGGAGCCGATCACCACATGGCCCGCGCCAATCGCGTTGAGGTGGCCGGTGGCGGTGATGTCGAGGTCTTCGAAGCGGGCGACTTCCAGCGCCGCCGCGCTCTCGGTGATGTCGATGCGCTCGGCGCTCCACAGCACCGAGAGCGCCTCTTCGGTCAGGCCGGTGGCGCGGTCGATCACATAGGGCGCGCGCAGCCGGCCGATATCGCCGCCCGAGGCGAGGTTGATATCGCGGCCGATCACGTTGGGCGCTTCGATGCGCGGATTGGTGTCGGTGGTGGCCAGCACCAGATCGCGGCGCAGGCCGATGCCAAGGGCGCGGTCGCTCCAGTGCTGGCCCTCGACAAGGGCGGCGCGCTGGCCGGCGTCGATGGTCGGGCTGAAGCCGGGATCGTAGCTGGTGCTGCCCCACTCGGCATGCAGCGCATGGAAGCGCGCGGTGGCGTCGGCCTCGGCAGCGGCGATCTCGGCGCTGCTCATCCCGAGCGCCGCCATCTGCGCGCGCTGATCGGCGCTGAACACCACCTGGTGGTTCGGATCATAGGGCAGCGGGGTGCCGTCGGGCGAGCCGACAAGGCGCTCGTTCCAGTAATCGAAGTAATCGCGGCTGAGGCGTCCGGCCTCGGCATCGATGAGGGCGGCTTCGCGCGCGGTCTCGGGGCTGCCGGAGGCATCGGTGGCGCGCAGGCCGAGCGTATCCCACAGCGCTTCGAGCCCGCCCGCCTCGGCGCGCCGGTCCAGGCGCGCCTCTCCATTGCCATCGCGGATCGAGGCCAGGGTGGTGACGATGGAAACGTCGCCGGTGGTGGAAACCACGCGCTTCAGCGCCACGTCCTGATCCTGGGTCGAGACCATGTTGATATCGCCATTGGCCTCGACCAGCAGGCGATCGGCGTCAAAAGCCAGCGCCGCCCCCGCTGCGCCCACGCTGCCGGCAGTGGCGGTCAGGCGCACCCGGTGGCCGGCGGCCATCCCCTGGTCGGTCGAATTCGGATGCGCGAGGATCGAATCCGCCGCCGTCAGGCGCAAATCGCCCCCGGCGCTGGCGAACAGAAGCTCCATGTCGCCGGTGATCTCGGTGATCGCCGCATCGCCCCCGGCGGTGACCTGCAAACCGTAGCCCGCTGCCAGATCGACCCGGAAAGAGCCATCGCCGGCATTGGCGAGATCGAACACGTTCTGCACCCCGAGACCGGGCCGCTCGATACCGCCGACAAGCCCGTTGCGGCCGCGGATCCCGCCGCCCGGGGCCGAAGCGGCGCCGAGGATGGTGATGCCCCCGGGGTCATCATAGGCCCGTGTCTGCAGGATGTCGCCCGCCGCGCTCATCACCAGCTTGTTGGTCTCGAAGGCGAGCGTCGGCCTGTTGGCATAGATGGATCCGGCAGAGGAGGACACCTCGCTCGGCCCGGAGCGGTTGTAGACCGAGCCGTTAAAGATCACGTCGCCCACCGAAGCGATGGTCAGCCGGCCGGTATCGTGGCCGGTGAAGCCCACGTCGATGGGCCGGTCGGCGGCGATGATGTGGTAATCCCAGTTGGCGGTGGATTCGCGCACCGTGCGCGTGCGCGCCCAGATATCGGGCACCCCGGCCGGGTTGTCCTGCACCAGCACCCAGGAATCGGTGGTCTCGGTGGTGAATTCCGAAGGCGCATCGACGATGCCCGAGAGGATGCGCACATAGTCGTTGCCCTGGGTCGCCACGAGGTCATGGACCAGCGAATAGCCGAGCCCGCCATCGAGTTCGGTGGCGATGTCGATATCGTCTGCCAGCACCGCCCGGCGCTCGGAATAGGGCAGGCGCTCGACTTCGGTGCTGCTGGCGAGGCTGGAAGTGGCGGCGGCGGCCTCGGACGGGTCGATCACCCCGTTGCCGTTGGTGTCAACGGCCACCTCGTTATAGACATCCTCGGTGACGACAATGGCGCCATACTGGTCGCCGTCATATTCATAGCTGCCATCCGGGCGCTGCACGATCGGCCCCGAAGCATAGATCACCCGCCAGTTGCCGGCGATGTCGTAAACCGGCGCGTCATGGCTCACCTGCGGGGTGGCGCTGAGCCCGGACGTGGTGCGCGTCACCGTGCCATCGGCGGCAAGGTCGTATTCGGTGGTGACAAAGCCGCTGCCCACGCTGGCGGGCCGGCCCAGATCGACCAGCCGGATATAGCCGTTTGCCCCCGCGTCATAGCCGGTGGAGAGGTCCGAGAGCACCACCGGCAGGGAGGAATTGTTGGTGATGTCGATATTGGCATAGCCGTTGGCCGCGACCAGCCTTCCGCCGCCGGTCGAGACGATATGGCCGACGATCTCGATCTCCCCGCCCCGGGCGATGATCGGATCGACGAGGATCGCGCCTTCCTGCTGGTCATAGCGCAGGGTGACATTGCCGCTGGCCCCGGCAATCGGCAGAAGCTCGGCCGGCGAGGTGCCGTCGCCCGCGGCGCTGTAGAGGGTGGCGATGCGCTGGGTCTCGCTCCAGTTGTCGATCGCATCGGTGATCCAGTCTTCGATGGTGACGCTGAAATCGGTCACCCCCGACTGCACCAGCCCGGTGATGTTCACCTCGCCCTCGGCATAGACATAGACCCCGCCCGAAGCGACGATCTCGCCGCCGCCATCGAGCGCGCTTTCCCAGGGCGAGCCGGCAATGGTCTCGACCCAACCGGATTGCCCGACGGCGCTGCCGTCCAGCGCGCTGAGCGAAGCGGCAAAGAGCGGCGCGTAGCTGGCGAATGCCGAGGCGCCGAGCGTGGTCAGCCCCTGCCCGGCGGCCAGCAGGAAATCGCCGCCCGAGGAGATTTCCACCTCGGCCGCGTCGATATCGCCGCCCAGCACCAGGATATCGCCATCGGCGGTAAACAGGCTGACCTTGCCGCGCAGGTTCTCGATCCGGCCGGTAACATAGATATCGCCGGAAATGCCGCTGCTGGCCGCATAGAGATTCTGCACCGTGATCAGCGGCTGGGTGGCCGCGCCCGCCGAGGCGGTGGCCTGCACGTCGAGCGCGTCCGGCGCGGTGGTGGCGGTGACCGGCACGCCGTTGATCGTCACCAGCCCGCCGCCACGGAAGGGGATCGTGGCCCCGGCGATCTCGATCACCGCCGGGCTGTCGTTGATCACCTCGATGGTGGCGTCGCCATGGGCGATCAGCGTGCCGGCGCCGGTGACGCTGCCGGCGAGGATGTCGATATCGCCCGGCGCGGCATAGGCATCGTGCACCAGGATCAGGTCGATCGGGTGGCTGCCCATGTCGGCAAGGATCGACTGCAGCCGGGCGATCTCGGCGCCGAGCACCGTGGCGGTGACCAGATCGCCCGCGGCCTCGGCGCTGGAAAGGCGCGCCTGAAGGTCGGCAATCTCGCTCGCCAGCTCAGCCGAGAGGTCGGCATCGGCGATGATCTCGTAATCAATGCCATCGGTGGCGCTGACCCCGGTGCCATCGACCCGCAGGCTCTGGAAATAATCGCTGCCCGCCTCCAGCGTGCCGTCAACGGCAACGCGGGTGACAAAGCCGGTCATCTCGGTCCCCACCACCGTATCGAGGCTCACGTCATCGGCGCCGGAGAGGCTGCCAAACGCATTGCGGATATCCTCGCCCGCCTCGCTGTAGAGGTCCGAGGCGCTGCCGAAGGCATAGGTATCCACCGGGCCTTCATCGGCCAGGAGCAGCACGTCGTTGGCGGCGCGGATCTCGGAGCCCGATGCCACGGTGATCGCGTGGCTCTGGACATTGCGCGCGGTCGCCTCCGGGTCGTTGACCAGCGGCAGAACGGTGGCGTTCCACAGCCGCATCTCGGCGCTGATCGCGGTATCGGCCCCGCTGACGGCAAGCGCCACCGAGCCCTGATCCGAGGTGAGCCGCGCGCCGCTGGCAAGGCGGATCTGCTGGTCGGCATCATAGCTCGCCCGCACCGAGCCCCCCGGCAGCCCGGCAAGGCCATAGGCGTTGACATAGACCTCGGAGCTGACCACCGTCCGGGCGCTGACATCGAGCCCGATCCCGGCATCGGCGCGGATCGCCGCATTGCCCACCTCGATCGCCACGTCGGTTGCGTCAAGCGCCACCGTCGAGCGCGCCGTGGGCCGCAGCACCGCACCGCCGGTATCGACCTTGACGCTGTCGGCGAGGTCGTAATAGCCGGCAATCGCCAGCGTCACATCCTGCGCCCTGAGATCGGCCGCCCCGGTCTCGACGATCTCGGCCCCGTCCGCCACGGCGAGCAGCGCATGCACCGCCACATCGGTATCGGAAACCAGCGAGGTGCCGCTGAGCACGCCGCCCGCGCCGGTCACGCCCGAATAGCCGTCCTCGGTCTTGGCGATGTCGGTGACCACGCTCGCATCCACCGCCCCGGCGGCAAGCTGGCCGGCAAGGGTCAGGCGGCTGTCGGCGGTGATGTCGTTGGCGAGCCAGACGCCGCCATAATCGGCCAGCGCCACATGGATCGAGTCGGCTTCATTGGCAAAGGAAATGCCGCGCCATGTGGCCGCTTCCATCAGCCCGTCCACCGCGAGCCCGGCCGCGCTGGCATCGGGCTCCGAGATCCGCGCCGCCATCGAGGCCGAGCGCCACCGCCCCGCCAACGCTCAGCTCTGCCCGGGCCGCCTGGGCCGACCAGATCCCGCCCTGGCCCGAATGGGTCTCGGCGGCGATTTCGTCATTGTTCGCGGCCAGAAGCCCCAGATCGCCACCCACATGGCCGGCGCCGGTCATGGTAAGGGCAAGGCTGGTATCGGCATTGCTGGTGATCTCGGTGAAGTTCGCGCCAAGGGCGTAGAAGCCGCCATTGATCCCGGTCGAATTGGTGTCGATGAGCGCATTGGTGCCGGCTTCCAAGGTCGCGTCCCCGGTCACCTCGAGCCCGGCCAGGGCGAGGTCCACATCGACCGAGGCGCTGTTGACGAGCGTGGTCTCGGAGCCGCCCAGCGAAGCCGCGCCGCCGCCGGTGGCGGCAAAGGCTTTCGCGGTGATCCGCGCGCCCTGCCCGGTGGCAAGCCCGGAGGCGGTGCGCGCGGCGAGCGTGAGGCTGCCCGCGGTGAGGCGCGCTCCGCTGGCGCGCACGTTCACATTGGCCGTGCGCTCGGCGCGCGCCAGCACCACCGTCGCCGCGCCCAGCTGCGAGACCGCCGCGCCGGTGGCGCGCGCGGTCAGGTCGGCATCGGCCATGGCGAGGATCGAGAGCGTGTCCTCGGCGCTGATCCGGGCGGTGCCGAGGTCGAGCGTCAGCGTGGTCGCGTCAAGGGCCAACACGTCCACCCCGGCAAGCCCCGCCAGCGCACCGCCCGCAAGCCCGGTGCCGCGGGCCTCGGTATCGCCGCTGCGGGCAAGGGCGATGTCGAGGCTGGCGGCGTCGATCATGGCCCCGCTGGTGCCGTTCATGGTGAGAGAAAGCGCGCTTTCGGCCTTGGTGGTGGCAAAGACCGCCCCCACAGCCACCGCGCCCACGCCCGCGCCAATCCCCCTGGCCTTGAGCGCGCCGGTCTCCTCGACCGCGATGCTGACGGCCGGCGGGATGTGCAGATAGCCCACGCTCGGAGGCGGCGGCGCGCGCAGCACCACGCCATCGCCGAGATCGACCGCAAGCGTGCGCGCCGAATGGGCCTCGGCCACCGCCGCCGCGCCGCCAATGGCGCCGCCGGTGCCGGCAATCGCCCTGTTGTCGCCCGCGTCAAGGTCGGAACGCGCCGCAAGGTCGATCGCCCCGGCGCTCTCCAGCACCGCGCCATCGTCCAGCGCGACACTCACCTGCGAACCCAGCCTCAGCCGGGTCAGCGCCCCGGTGAAGGCCACGCTGCCGGCACTGACCCCGCCGGAAACCGCGCTGATCGCGCCGGTTTCGCGCGCCAGCACCGCAAGCGAAGCCCCGCGCGCCCGCGCACCCGCGCCGATCCGCGCCCTCACCCCGTCGGTGGCCAGCGTCGCGCGCACCGCAGCAGCGGCGATGCGCGAGGCCAGCGCGCGGGACAGGGCGGCTTCTGCATCCCCGTCGCCGGCGCCGTAATCCATCGCGTTCGGATCGCCCACCGCCGCATCGGCATCGGTGAGGGTCGCGATCAGTTCGGCATCCGCGCTCGGCGCGTCCGGGTCGGCCGGCACCAGCCCGTCAAGCCCGAAGCTCAGCAGCGTGGCCGAGCCGGCAAAGGCCATCCCGGCCCCGGAGATCGAAGCCGATTGCGCGTCGATATTGCGCGTGCTGGTGGCCGCGAGGGCAAGCGCTCCGCCGGCCAGCACATCGGCCCCGTCGCCGATCTCGGCCAGCACCGAGGAGCCGCCGGAAAGCTGCGCGATCGCCGCGCCCACCGCCAGCGCGCCGCCGGTGAGATTGCCCACCCGGGCGGTCTGATCGAGCACCTGCTCGGCGCTCACCGTCACATCGCCGCCCGCGCTCACCACGGCCGCGTTGCCGATCCGCCCGGCCACGTTCTGCCCGGTCTGGACCATCAGAATCGAACCCTGAAGCGCCCCCTGCCCGGCCACGCCGCTGGTCACCACGCTGTCGAGCGTGGTATCGGCCTCGGCAGCAACGCCGAGCGCCCCGGAAACCTCCAGCGTGGCGTGATCGGCGGCGGTGCCGTCGGCGATCTCGGCCAGCACGCTATCCTGGGCGACGAGGTAGAAGACCTGCACGCCCACCGCCGCATTGAGGCCGAAAGTGCCGCCGACCCCGGTCTGCGAGAGCGTGCGGGTGCCACTTGCGTCAATGCTGACCGAATCGGCCGTGATACTGCCGCCCGCTACCCGCGCGATGGTGACATTGCTCGCATTGATCACCTGGAACACCCCGGAAACGCCGGCCGAACCGCCCCCCGAAAGACTGGCCGAAGTGGTGGTCACCTGATCGTCGCTCAGCGCCACCACCGCGACCTCGCCCGCCGTATCGAGCGCCGAATCCTCGACCAGCGCCGAGCTGCTGCGCGCCAGCGTCAGCACTTCCACATCGGCCCCGCCGGCCACCGAGCCCGCGCCTTCGGCCAGCATCGACAGCACCCGCAGCGCGCCGCTGCCGGTGGCGGTGACGTCGATATCGCCCGCGGCGGTGGCGCTGCTGGCGGCGATGCGGGCGGTCACGCCGTCTTCGATCGTGATCACCGGCACCTGGACCGACGCCGCCACTTCTCCGCCCGCCGAGGCCGAAGCCGAAAGCGCGCTGATATCGGTGCTGCTGTCGGCGATGACCGAAATCCCGTCGCCCGCGCCGGTGCCGGTGGATTCGAGGCTGCTGCCGCCGATGGCCTCGGCAATGACCGTGGCCGCGGAAGTGATCGTGGTGACCGATACGCCGAGGCCGAGGGCTTCTCCCCCGGAAAGCGTTGCCGTCGGGGTGCCGATCCGGGCCAGCAGGCCCTCGTCGCCGCCGCCGGTGGCGCCCAGGCTGGCCGTGGCCAGCGCGGTCACGTCGAGCCGGCCGCCAGCGGTGGCGCTGGTGCCGTCGAGCCGGGCGCGCAGGGTATCGGCGCGCTCGATCAGCGAGATCGAGCCGGTCAGGCTGCCAGTCGTGCCCACATTGGCGCCCATCGCCGCCGCGCCGATGGAGCGGGTGCTGGACGCAGCCAGGGCAAGGTCGCCCCCGGCATCGAGATGGCTGTTCGCCCCCAGCACCTCGGTGGTGCCGCTCAGCATCACCTTTGACCGGGCCAGCCCGGCCGCAAGCCCATCCGAGCCGCCGCCCTGCACCACCAGCGCGTTGGTGAGCGAATCCTGGCTGGCATGCAGGTCGATATCGCCGCTGGCCGTCAGCGTGGCATTCGCGGCCTCGGCGCGCACCAGGGAGCGCTGCGAGGTCTCTGCCAGTGCGCCGGTCATCGACAGCGCGCCGCTCGAGCCGCCCCCGGCAATGGCCAGCGAAAGCGCGCTCGAGGCATCGCCCGCCCCGAGGTCGATCCCCCCGCCGCTGGTCAGATTGCTGCCCGAGACCAGCGCCAGCGTGGTGGCGTCGAGATCGGCAAGCGTGAGCGAAGCACCCACCGCTGCGGTGTCGGAAGCGCCGGCGGCGATGCCGCCGATCACCGTGGCCCGGCCGGTGGAAAGCGCGCCGATATCGGCGCTGCCCGCCGTGACCCGGCCATCGAGCAGACGCGCGCGCACCAGTTGCCCGAGTCGCGCATGCGAGAGCGAAGCGCCAAGCGCATTGGTGCCGAGCTGGAAGCCGAGGCCGAGCGAAAGCACCTGCGCGCTGTTGCTGGCGCCAAGGCTCAGGCCGGCAGTGTGGAGCAGGCCCGCATCCCCGCCCGCCACGCGCGGCGAGAGATCCACCAGCGCCGAGACATCGCCGCCGGCCTGGGCCACCGCCACCGCAAGGCCGATGGTGGTGGCAGAGGTCGAGATCGTGCCCGCCTCGCTGATCGCATCCTTGAAATCGCCCAGCGCCGAGGCCACTTCGCGCCCGGTGGAGTAGATGTCCTGGGCGGTGCTCACCGCCTCTTCGATATCGTCCGGGCGCAGCGATACATGCACCCCGTCGCTGGCTATGTCGTCGATCGAGAAATAGGTGGCAAAGGCATTGGTGGCCGCGGCCACCAGCCCGCTCTGGAGCTGCCCGGCAATGGCGCTGGCCCGGCGCGCGTCGGTCGCCGTCACGTCCACCGTGCCGTCAATCGTGGCCGTGCCCCCGGAGATGCGCAGCACGGCGGCGATTTCGGCCGGATCGCGGCTCAGCGGGTCCAGCCCGAACGCGCCGGCCGCGGCAAGGAACCTGTCCGACAGCCAGTCGAGCGCCGGGGCGGTCTCGCTGCCGTAATCGGCGCGCTCGGAGCCGCCGTCGCTGAGCGCCGCGGTCACGTCATCGCTCGGCAGGGCGGGGTCGAGCGTGCCGAGGTCGATCCAGGCCAGCGAGCCCATGCCGCCGAACTTGTCGGCCGTGCCCCCGCCCATGGCGAGATCGAAGACCGAAGTGGCATTGGTGGCGCTGATCGAAACGTCGCCCGCCGCCGACATGGTGATTTCGGGGAATTCGCAGCTCCAGCAGCCGGGATAGCCCGGCGGCGGCGGCGGCGGGGTGAGCAGGTCGAGCTGCACCTCGGCCCGGGTCGCGCCGCCGAGCTTCACCACCCCGCCGGCAAGCCCCACCGCGCTGTTGGAAGAGGCCTCGACCCCCTGCAGCACCACGAAGCTATCCTCGCGCCGGGCTGTGACGGCGAGATCGCCGGCCAGCAGGATATTGGCCACGCCGTTATGAAGCCGCGCGCGCACGTCGCGGTCGTCGATCGCCCAGGCGCCGAGCCCGGCGAGGCTGTTGGCCCCGCTGCCGCCAGTGGCGCGCCCGATGGTCACCAGGTTGGCGCCGGTCTCCGACAGCGCCTCGATGGTCAGCCCGCCGGCCAGGGTGGGATCCTCGGGCGCGCCGAGCAGCCCCGGCGCGGCGATCAGGACATTCTCGACCTCGGCGATGGTATCGCGGCGGTATTCGTCATAGGCAAGCGCGCCGAGCGCGCCGAAACCGCTGCCGCTTTCGGCCGAG
>JALWTH010000376.1 GCA_027082975.1 Paracoccaceae bacterium
GGCACCGATTTTTCTGCGAAAAATCGCCCCCCGCCGCCGCTCGCCGTGGCCGAAGCGTCAGATCTCGCCGAGTTCTTCCCGAAAGCGCGCTGCATTGGCCGCGTAATGCGCAGCACTCTGGCGCAGGCGCTCCTGTGCGGCTGCGTCCAGCATGCGCACCACCCGACCCGGCGCGCCCATGACCAGCGAGCCCGGCGGGATTTCCTTGCCCTCGGTGATCAGCGCGCCGGCGCCGATCAGACTGCCGGCGCCGATCCGCGCGCCGTTGAGCACGGTCGCGCCCATGCCGATCAGCACGTTGTCCTCCAGCGTGCAGCCATGCAGGATGGCGCGGTGGCCGACGGTGCAGCCGGCGCCGATCAGCAGCGGAAAGCCCGCATCGGTATGCAGCACGCTGTTGTCCTGGATGTTGGTCTCGGCGCCGATGGTCAGCCGCTCCTGGTCGCCGCGCAGCACCGCGCCGAACCAGACCGAGGCCCCCTCCCCCAGCGCCACATCGCCAATCACATGCGCGCCCGGCGCCACCCAGGCGCTGGCGGCGATCTCGGGGGCGCGCGCGCCCAGCCGGTAGATGCTCATGCTTTCTCTCCCCTTGCCATGCTCTCGAATTCCGCCTGCAGCGCGCGCACATGCTCGGTCAGCCCCGGCTGCTGGATGCGGCGCAGGCGGCTGGCGCTGATGATCTGCCTGAGCGCCCGGTCGGTCGCCTCGAGATCGTCATTGATCAGAACATAATCGTAAGCATCCCAATGACTTATCTCGTCCCAGCTTTTCTGCATCCGCCGCGCGATCACCTCGGGCGCGTCCTGGCCGCGACTGGTCAGGCGCCGGTGCAGCTCGGCAATCGAGGGCGGCAGCAGGAAGATCGAAAGCGTATGCGGCGCCAGCTGCGAATTGCGGATCTGCTGGGCGCCCTGCCAGTCGATATCGAACAGCACATCGCGCCCGGCCTCGATCGCCGCCTGCACCGGGGCCAGCGGCGAGCCGTAGAAATTGCCGAACACATGGGCGTGCTCGAGCATCGCCCCGGCGGCGACCTCGGCCTTGAACGCCGCTTCGCTGAGGAAGTGATAATCCTCCCCGTCCCGCTCGCCCGGGCGCGGCGCGCGGGTGGTGGCGGAGACCGAAAAGGTGATCTCGGGGTCCCATTCGCGCAGGCGGCGCGCGAGCGTGGACTTGCCCGCGCCCGAGGGCGAAGACAGGATGATCAGCAGGCCGCGGCGGGGCTGGGGCATGCTCTGGGGCGCGTTCGGGGGCGTGACTTCGGGCATGGTCTCACTCCACGTTCTGGACCTGCTCGCGCATCTGGTCGATCACATGCTTGAGGTCGAGGCCGATGGCGGTCAGTTCGGCAAACTGCGCCTTGGAGCACAGCGTGTTGGCCTCGCGGTTGAATTCCTGCATCAGGAAATCGAGCTTGCGCCCCCTGGGGCCTTCGGCTTCGAGCAGGGCGCGGGCGGCGGCGACATGGGCGCCGAGGCGGTCGAGTTCCTCGCGCAGATCGGTCTTGACCGCGATCAGGGCCAGTTCCTGGGCCACGCGGTCGGGATCGGCGCCCTCGCTGTTATCGAGCACCCGGGCCAGCGCCGCACGCAGGGTCTCGCGCTGGGCGGCGCTGCGCGCGGCGAGGGCCTCTTCGGCCCGTCCGACCAGGGCTTCGACCTGATCGAGCTGGCCCGCGAGCATCCCGGCAAGGGCCGCGCCCTCGCTTGCGCGCATCTCGTTGAAAGCCTCGAGCAGCGCGGGAAACTGTGCCATGAGCGCCTTTTGCAGGGGGGCTGTGTCTTCCTCGGGGGCGGCCGCCTCGACCACCCCGCGCATGGCGGCCACTTCCGCCGGGCTGGCCGGGGCGAGAACGAGACCATGGCGGCCGGCCTGCTGGCTGATCTCGGCGAGCATGGCAAGGGCGCGCTCGAGCCCGGCCGCGCTCAGCGCCGCGCCCGCCTCGTCGGCCTCGCGCGCGATGCGCAGCGAGAGCGTGACATTGCCCCGCCCGATCCCCGCGCCCAGTGCCTTGCGCAGGGGCGCTTCGAGGGCCGAGAGCCAATCGGGCAGGCGCAGGCGGATATCGAGCCCGCGCCCATTGACCGCGCGCAGGTCCCACTGCCAGCTCCAGGGGCCGAGCTGTCCCTTGAGTGTGGCAAATCCGGTCATCGAAAGGGTCATGTCGGGAGGGTCCAGTCAGTTAACCATTTGTTCAGATTTGTTACCAAATTCGTCTCATATGTGACATATTAAGGTATCGGCAAGCTTTGCCATGCGTTCGACGGAACTGGCAGCCTGTTGCCGTATTGTCGATGCGCAGTAACAGAGCTTTCAGCGCGCGGCAATGCCACGGCGCGGCGAAAGCCCCGGCAAAGGCCCGGCACAGGCCCGCCGGGCGCATGAGAACCTGGGGGCGCAAACAACGGTCAGGGGTGTGATCAGGGGTGTGAGATGAACATCGAGACTTTCAATGACGGCAAGGTAATCGCCCTTCACCCGGTGCGCCAGCAGGCGCTGTTTCCGGCGCTCGCCCAGGTCGAGGCCTATTGGGAGGGGCTCAGAAACGGCCGGCCGATGCCCGCGCGCAGCGAGGTGGACCCGCGCGGCATCAGCGATGCGCTCGCCTATGCCTTCGTGCTCGAAAAGATCGCCCCCGGCATGGCCCGCCTGCGCGTGGCCGGACGCCACCTGAGCGAGCTTCTGGGCATGGAGGTGCGCGGGATGCCGCTCTCGGCCATGTTCCTGCCCGAGGCGCGCGCGCGCCTCGGGCAGGAA
>JALWTH010000377.1 GCA_027082975.1 Paracoccaceae bacterium
GATCGCTGTATGAGAGCTCGGACGGCGTGCGTCGTCTTGGCGCTCCCGTGAAGAATTTGTCCCATAGTGCTTCCTTCTGATGATCACAGACTGGTAAACCATCACACCTTGGGACTGTACAGCTAGCAGAAGAAGCGACGCGGCCAGACCCGGGTCATGGTTGACTTCATATCGCACCTGACCCGATCCTGGAGCCTTTTGCGCGGGCGAAGGTAAATGGGCTGCCAGTTAATCTATTTAAAACAATGGAAAAATTATGGACATCGAGGGAAGAGTCCTCACGGGACAGAGGCGGAGGGGGCAGGATCGGGGGCGAAGGTTCTCCACGGACAAGGCTCTTCGGATGGTGAGTGCCTCGGTTGGCGCTCCATTGGGCTCTTTCCATTCGGGATGGATCAAGGCGGCGAACAGCATCCAATCGCCGCTTGCCCCAGGGCGAGACCGCCATCGTTCACCGGCACCCCGGGGGCGCGGATGATGTCGAGCCCCTGTTTTTCCAGTTCCGAAACCACCCGCGCGAGGAAATATGCGTTCTGAAACACGCCACCGCAGGGGACGACCGCGCCCAGCCCGTGATCGCGCGCCAGTCGGGCCGCGGTGCCGGCCACGGCAGCGGCCAGCCCGTGGTGGAAGCGGGCGGCGATTACCTCGCGGCGCGTGCCGCGCCGCAGGTCGGCGATGATCGCCTGCCACAGAGGCTTCCAATCCAGCGCTTCGCCGAGGCTCACCGGGTAACCGCCGCCCCCGTCCGGCGCCCGCTCGGCCAGCGCCTGAAGCCGCATCGCCGCCTGGCCCTCGTGGCTCTGGCGGTCGAAGCACAGGCCCAGCGCGGCGGCGACGGCATCGAACAGGCGCCCGGCCGACGAGGCCGGGGGCGCGTTCAGCCCCTTGTCGATCATCTGCAGCACGGACTTGCAGGGTTTTTCCGACAGGCGGGAAAGACCCGGCCCGCCGCCTTCTGCAATCAGCCTGGCGGTTTCCTCCGCCCCGAAGGCATGGTGGAGATGCGCCAGGAGGTTGCGCCAGGGCTCGCGGCTCGCCGCATCGCCTCCGGGCATGGGCACTGGCGCGAAATGGGCAAGGCGCGTGAAGCCGGAAAAATCCGCGCGCAGGAATTCGCCGCCCCAGATGGTTCCATCCGCCCCCCAGCCAAGCCCGTCGAGCACCACCCCCAGCACCGGCGGCGCGTCGGGCGGCAGGCCGGCGGCGGCCATGGTGGCGGCGACATGGGCGTGGTGGTGCTGGACTTCGACCACCTCCAGCCCCTCGGCTGCGGCCATCTCGCGCCCCAGGCGGCTCGCGAAATAGCCCGGATGGGCATCCACGGCGATGCGTTCGGGGCGGGCTGCGAAAAGCGCGCGCATGAAGCCGAGCCGGCGCGCGAGATCGCGGCGCGCGCGGGCGGTGGCCATGTCGCCGATATGGGGCGAGAGCATCGCCCGGCCCTCGCCCATCAGGCAAAAGGCGTTCTTGATGTCGCCGCCCATGGCCAGGACCGGCGGCAGGTCGCCAAAGCCCCGGTGCAGGATCAGCGGCGCCGGCGCCAGCCCACGCCCGTGGCGCAGCACCTGGGGGCCGAGCGCGGTCATCTGCACCACGCTGTCATCCACCCGGTGCACCACCGCGCGGTCATGGCCGAGAAAGGCATCGGCCACCCCGCCCAGGAGCGCGCGCGCCTCCTCGTCGTCGGTGATCTGCGGATCGCCCGACGCATTGCCGGAGGTCAGCACGATCGGCCCTTCGAGCCGCGCCATCAGCAGGTGATGAAGCGGCGTGGCCGCGAGCATAAAGCCGAGCCGGTCGATCCCCGGCGCCAGCGCCTCGGGCAGGGCCGCGCCGCCCGTGCGCCGCCCGAGCAGGACGATCGGCGCGGCGGGGCTTGCAAGCGCCTTCGCCTCGGCCGCGCTCACATGGCAATGGCGGCGGATGTCGTCCAGGCCGGCGGCCATCAGCGCCAGGGGCTTGTGCGGGCGGTGCTTGAGCGCGCGCAGGCGCGACACGGCGGCTTCGTCCGTCGCGTCCACCGCAAGCTGCCAGCCCCCCAGCCCCTTGATCGCCACGATCCGGCCGGCGCGGAGCAGGCGTGCGGCCTCTTCCAGCGCCTCGCCCGGCATCGCCGCCCCGTCGGCGGCACGAAGCCACAGGCGGGGGCCGCAATCGGGGCAGGCATTGGGCTGGGCGTGAAAGCGACGGTCGGCGGGGTTTTCGTATTCGCCTCGGCAGGCGGGGCACATCTCGAAGGCGGCCATGGAGGTATTGGCCCGGTCATAGGGCACGGCGCGGGTGATCGACAGGCGCGGGCCGCAATTGGTGCAATTGGTGAAGGCATAGGCGAAGCGGCGGTTGGCCGGGTCGGCGATTTCGGCGAGGCAGTCCGGGCAGGTGGCGGCGTCGGGGGTGACGGCGGCGCGCGGGGCGCCGGCGCGGCTGGCGACGATGCGAAAGCCCGCGCCTTCGGGGCGCGCGCAGGGGGCGATCTCGGCCGCGTCGATGCGTGCCAGCGGCGGCGCGCTCGCGCGCAGCGCCGCGGCGAGCGCCTCGGCCGCCTCGCGTGTCGCGGCCAGGCGTATCAGCACGCCCTCGGCGTCGTTCAGCACCTCGCCCGAAAGCCCCGCCTGCTGCGCCAGGTGCCAGACATGGGGGCGAAAGCCCACCCCCTGCACCAGCCCGCGCACGCGGATCTGCCAGCCCCGAGCCTCTCCGCCCGCCGCCATCAATGCACCGTGCAGACCATGCAAGGGTCGAAGGAGCGCACCACA
>JALWTH010000378.1 GCA_027082975.1 Paracoccaceae bacterium
TCGATCCCCTGCGCTTGCGGGCGCGGCGAGGGGGTGCCGGGCGAAGCGCCGGCAAGCGCCAGGGCTATGGCAGCCTCGATCGTTGCGGGCGGCGGGCGTGGCACCGGACGCGGGGCGCTGGCCGGAGCGCCAGCCGGAGCGCCGGCCGCCAGCAGCATCGCCGCGGCCCCTGCGAGCAGCGCCCGCCCGGCGCCCCGGCCCGGCATCAGCCTTCCTTGTCGCCCGCCACCGGCACGCGGCCAAAGTCGGGCGCGGCGGTATCCTGCCCGGCCTCGATGATGCCCCGGCGGATCGCCCGCGTGCGGGTGAAATAGTCGAACAGGAAGTCGCCGTCGCCGGTGCGGATCGCCCGCTGCAGGGCGAAGAGCTCCTCGGTGAAGCGGCCGAGGATCTCCAGCGTTGCGTCCTTGTTGGTCAGGAACACGTCGCGCCACATGGTCGGGTCCGAAGCGGCGATGCGGGTGAAATCGCGAAAGCCCGCGGCGGAATACTTGATCACCTCGCTGTCGGTCACGCGCGAAAGGTCATCGGCGACCCCGACCATGGTATAGGCGATCAGGTGCGGGGCGTGGCTGGTGACTCCCAGCACGAGGTCGTGATGCTCGGCGTCCATTTCCTCCACATGGGCGCCCATCGCCTCCCACAGGGCGCGCAGGCGGGCGAGCGCCTCTGTATCGGTGCCTTCGGGCGGGGTGAGCAGGGTGTAGCGGTTTTCGAACAGTTCGGCAAAGCCCGCCCGGGGGCCGGAATGCTCCGTCCCCGCAATCGGGTGGCCGGGGATGAAATGCACCCCTGCGGGCAACAGCGGCCCCACGCCCCTGAGCACCGGCGCCTTGACCGAGCCGACATCGGTGAGCGTGGCGCCCTCGGCGAGATGCGGGGCAATGTCGCGCGCCACCGCCTCCATCGCCCCCATCGGCACGGCCAGCACCACCAGATCGGCGCCCGCGACGGCTTCGCCGGCCGTCTGCGTCACCCGGTCGCAGAAGCCAAGCTCGCGCACGGTGTCGCGGGTCTCGGCCGAGCGGGCGAAGCCGGTGATCTCGCCCGCGAGATCGTGGCGCTTCATGGCCCGGGCCATGGAGCCGGCAATCAGCCCCAGCCCGATCAGGGCGACGCGCTCGTAGATCCGGCTCATGAAGCGCCCTCCAGAAACTGGCCGATCGCATGCGCCACCCGGCGGCAGGCGGGCTCGTCGCCGATGGTGATGCGCAGCGCCTCGGGCAGGCCGTAATTCGCCACCGCGCGCACGATCAGCCCCTGGCCTTGCAGATATGCGTTGCAGGCATCGGCTTCCTCGGCGCTGGCAAAGCGCGCGAGCACGTAATTGGCGTGGCTCTCGTCCACCCCGAGGCCAAGCGCGCGCAGCGCCCCGGTGAGCCAGTCGCGCAGGCGGGCGTTCTCGGCCCGGCAGCGGTCGAGATGGGCGGTATCGGTGCAGGCGGCGGCGGCCACTTCGATCTGCACCACCGAGAGGTTGAAGGGCGGGCGCATCCGGTTCATCACCTCGATCACATGCCCGGGCCCGTAGATCCAGCCCACGCGCAGGCCGCCCAGCCCGTAGAGCTTGGAAAAGGTGCGGATCATCGCCACGTTGTCGCGCCGCTCCACCAGCCGCGCGCCGCCGTCCCAGCCCTCGGTATAATCCACATAGGCGCCGTCGAGCACCAGCAGAACATGGTCGGGCAGGTTCGCGGCCAGATGCGCCACCTCGCGGTCGGAAATGCGGGTGCCGGTGGGGTTGCCCGGATTGGTGAGGAAGACGATGCGGGTCTTGTCATTGGTCGCGGCGAGGATCGCATCCACATCCACCATGCGCTCGCGCTCGGGCACCTTCACGGGCGTGGCCCCGGCGGCGCGCGCCGAGATCGGATACATGGAAAAGCCGTGCTCGGTATGGATCACCTCGAGCCCCGGCCCTGCATAGGCGTGGCAGAGATAGCCGAGGATCTCGTCGGAGCCCGCCCCGCACATGATCCGCTCCGGGTCGATCCCGTGGGCCGCGCCGATCGCCTCGCGCAGCACGCGGTGGTCGCTCGGCGGATAGCGGTGCAGCGCATGGCCCGCGCGCGCATAGGCGGCGCGCGCCGCCTCGCCGGGGCCAAAAGGGTTTTCGTTGGAGCTGAGCTTGACCACCTCGGCCACGCCTTCCACATGCGAGGCGCCGCCGACATAAAGGTCTATTTCGAGGATACCGGGCTGTGGCTTGATACTGGTCATGAAATTCCCCTTCGCGCCCCTCATACAGGCCCGGCGGGCCGGCGAAAAGTCCGAAACCCGGCTGGCGGGCGAAATTCGCCGGGGCCGGCGGCTCAGAGGCCTGCAAGCAGCGCCTCGGCGAGGGGGCTGTCGGGCTGCTCGAGCGCCTCGATCACGTCGAAATGGTGCCGGCCGGGGGCGATGGTGAGGCGCGCTTCCTCCCAGCCTTCGGCCAGCCAGCGCGCCTGGTCGAGAAAGGCCGGGCGCTCCTCGGCGCCGACATGGACAATCGTTTCCACGCCGCGCCGCGCCTCATGCAACAGCGGGCTTTCCGCCACCGCCTCGTCGCCGTCCATGCGGAAGTCTTCGTTCATCTTCGTCTCCAGCAGCGGGCGCAGGTCGGAAAGCGGCGAGATCGGCACGATGCGTGCAAGGCGGCTGGCCACCGCCTCGGGCAGCACCACATCGGCGCAGTTCATCCGCGCGACCAGGTGGCCGCCCGCCGAATGGCCGGCAAGCGCGATCGGCCCGGCGACCAGCCCGGCGGCAAAGGCGAGCACGGCGGCGATTTCGCGGGTGATCTCGCTGATGCGTGCCTCGGGCGCGAGCGTGTAGGAGGGCATGGCCACCGCCCAGCCGCGCGCGAGCGGGCCGGCGGCCAGGTGCGACCAGGAGGATTTGTCGAAGGCGCGCCAATAGCCGCCATGGACGAACACGACCAGCCCGGCGGGAGCGCCTTCGGGCTCGAACAGGTCGAGCCGCTGGCGCGCGCCGGACCCGTAAGCGAGGTCGAGCCGCGCCCTGGCCCCGGCGCGAAAGGCCGCCGCCTTCTCGGCCCAGCGCGGCGGGTAGGCGGCGGCATTTTCGATGAATTCGGCGTTGGCATAGGCCCGGTCGGCATCCATTCGCATGATCCTTCGACGAAAGCGGCGCCTTGGCGCTGGACATTCGCCCCCCGCCTTGGCACCTCTGTTATAACGCTATGGGAGGGCAAGATGGCCGATAAAGCAACCGATCTGAAGAGCATCCTCAAGGACCCCGGCCTGCTGGAGACGCGCGCCTATGTGGGCGGGGCGTGGATCGAGGCCGATGACGGGGCCACCTTCGCGGTGAGCAACCCGGCGCGCGGCGACGTGATCTGCGAGGTGGCCGATCTGGGGCGCGCCGAGGTGGCGCGCGCGATCGAGGCCGCCGAGGCCGCCCGCCACGGCTGGGCCGCGCGCACCGCCAAGGAGCGCGCCAACCTGATGCGCCGCTGGTTCGACCTGATGATGGAGAACCAGGCCGACCTCGCCGCCATCCTCACCGCCGAGATGGGCAAGCCGCTCGCCGAATCCACCGGCGAAGTGGCCTATGGGGCGAGCTTCATCGAGTGGTTCGCCGAGGAGGCCAAGCGCATCTATGGCGAGACCATCCCCGGCCACCAGGCCGACAAGCGGCTGATGGTGATTCGCCAGCCGGTCGGGGTCGCCGCCTCGATCACGCCGTGGAACTTCCCCAATGCCATGATCACCCGCAAGGCAGGCCCGGCGCTGGCCGCGGGCTGCGGCTTCGTCGCCCGGCCGGCATCCGAGACGCCGCTTTCCGCGCTGGCGCTGGCCGTGCTGGCCGAGCGCGCCGGCATCCCTGCGGGCGTGTTCAACGTGGTGCCCTCCACCCGCTCCTCCGACATCGGCAAGGAATTCTGCGAAAACCCGCTCGTGCGCAAGATCACCTTCACCGGCTCCACCGAAGTGGGGCGCATCCTGCTCAGGCAGGCCGCCGATCAGGTCAAGAAATGCTCGATGGAACTGGGCGGCAACGCGCCCTTCATCGTCTTTGACGACGCCGACCTCGACGCGGCAGTCGAGGGCGCCATTGCCTGCAAGTTCCGCAACAACGGCCAGACCTGCGTCTGCGCCAACCGCATCTATGTGCAGGAGGGGGTCTATGACGCCTTCGCCGAAAAGCTCGCCGCGGCGGTGGCGAAGCTCAAGGTCGGCGACGGTCTCGAGGAGGGCACGGCGCTGGGGCCGCTGATCTCGCGCGACGCGCTGGAGAAGGTCGAGGCGCATCTGGCCGATGCCCGCGCCAAGGGGGCCGAGGTGATCCTGGGCGGGCGGCCGCACGATCTGGGCGGGCTCTATTACGAGCCCACCATCGTCACCGGCGCCACCTGCGAGATGGATTTCGCGCGCGACGAGACCTTCGGGCCGCTGGCGCCGCTGTTCAAGTTCACCGACGAGGAAGACGTGATCGCCCAGGCCAATGACACCATCTTCGGGCTTGCGAGCTACTTCTACGCCAGCAATCTCAGCCGCGTCTACAAGGTGGCCGAGGCGCTGGAATACGGCATCGTCGGGGTCAATACCGGGATCATCTCGACCGAAGTCGCCCCCTTTGGCGGGGTCAAGCAATCGGGGCTCGGGCGCGAAGGCTCGCGCCACGGGATCGAGGATTACCTGGAGATGAAATATATCTGCATGTCGGTCTGAGCCGGACGGCAGCAGGGATTTCGCCGGGCTTGCGCCCTGGCGACCGGCGCCGATTTTTCTGCGAAAAATCGGAACCCGCGGACGAACATGAGCCGGGAAACCGGCGACCAGCCGCGCGGCCGGTTCCACCCGGCGCTCAGGCGCCTTTCCCGTCGCCGGCCCCGCCACGCCCCGGCCAGAACGGAACCCTGCGCTTCAGCAGCCCGGCCAGGCCCTGGCGCATCATCCGCTCGCTGATCTGCCTTTCCAGTGCCTGGTAGGTGGTATTGCCCTCGAGCAGGTCGAAGAACGCCTCGCGCGCCCATTGCGAATGCTGCATCTTGTCGCGAAACACCGCCTCGAAGGGCCGCGCATAGGCGATCCGGCGCAGGCGGATGGCATGGGTGAGCTCATTGTGGGTGGCCTTGAGGCGCTGCCTGTAGGTCCGGGCGGCGGCGCGCGGCCTGCCTTTCGCCAGGGCTGCGGCCAGCACTTCGGCGGCCAGCGCGCCGCTTTCCAGCGCATGGGCGATGCCCTCGCCGGTCAGCGGATCGACCAGCCCGGCCGCATCCCCGGCAAACAGGATATTGCCCCGGCCCGGCTCCTTGCGCAGCTCGCCCAGCGGCAGAAACGCCCCCTTGATGCGGCCCGCCTCTGCCCCCTCCGGCACCAGCGCCGCCAGCGCGCCGCGCAGGTCCGGGTTCTCGCTGTGCAGCCCGCCGACCCCGACCGTGAGCGAGCCCCGCTTGGGAAAGCGCCAGCCATAGCCCCAGGGCACGGCGCGAAAGTCCACCTCCATCAGCGGCGCCGCCTTTGCATCGCGCGCGCATTCCACCTCGAGGGTGAAGCCGATCTTGCGCGGATCGAAGGCCCGCCCGAACAGCTCCGCCGCCAGCGGGCTGGTGGCGCCGTCCGCGGCGATCAGCCCGCCAAAGGCCAGCACCTCGCCATCGGCAAGCGTCAGGGTCGAGGCCTCCCGGTCCAGCGCCTTCCAGCGCCGGCCCGCATAATCCTCCGCCCCCGCCGCCAGGGCCTGGCGCTGCAGCGCATGGTCGAAATCGCAGCGCCGGGTGAACCACAGCTCATGCGGCGTGCGAAACCGCACCAATTCCTCGCCCGCCCAGAGCCAGGCCGCTTCCTGTCCGATGAGGAAAAGCTCCCGCGCCGGCCGCGCCCCGAAAATCGCCTCCAGCGCCTTCAGCCCGCGCCCCGAGACCAGCCCGCCGCACAGCTTGTCGCGGGGAAAGCGCGCCTTGTCCACCAGCGCCACGCTGAGGCCCGCGCGCCGCGCCGTCACCGCCGCCGCCGCGCCCGCCGGCCCGGCCCCGACGACGACCAGATCAAACTCCCTGCGCCGCCCTGCCATGGCTTCCTCCTCCGACCAGCCCCGAAAAAGCCCGCTTCCGCCCCCGCTTGCAAGCCCTTTGTGCACACGGCACGCGAAAAGCCGCCCCGGCCCTTGATTTCAGCCGCCACCGCGCCACATATCTGAAAAGTTGCATATACGCGAAAGACCACATCATGAGCAAATCCGAGAAACTGACCTGCCTCGAATGCGGCGCCGTCAACCGGGTGCCCACCGACAAGCTCGGCGCCGGGCCCAAATGCGGCACCTGCGGCGCCCGGCTCAACGGCGGCAAGGTCCACGAGATCGACGCAAAGACACTGGCCAAGGCGGCGAAAAACGACACCGTTCCCCTGCTGGTGGACTTCTGGGCGCCCTGGTGCGGCCCCTGCCGGATGATGGCCCCGGAATTCGCCAGGGCGGCCGAGGCGATGAAGCCGGGCGCGCGCTTCGCCAAGATCAATACCGAGGACTTCCCCGCCGTGGGCCAGAGAAACAATATCCGCGGCATCCCCACCATGGTGCTCTACCAGAACGGCCGCGAAGTGGCCCGCCAGTCCGGCGCCATGCCCGCCTCGGCGATCGAACAATTCGTGCGCGCCAACGCGGCCTGACCAGCGCGACAGCGCCCGGACACGATACCGCAGCCGGCGGGCCGCCGCCCCGCCCGCCGGCGCAGACACTACCCCTTTCGCCTTTCTGCAAATACTCCCGCCGGAGGCCCCGATTTTTCTGCGAAAAATCGCTTCCCGCCGCCCTGCAAAAACGCATTGCGGTCCGGGCATTGGCGGCAGTATGATGCCCCGGTGCACGGCACCCGAAGAGCGGCTGACAATCCACCGCCCCGGCCCCGGCACCAAAGGACGCCCGACCGGCGCCCGCCGATTGCCGGCCCTGCCGGCGGGGGCGGGCTCAGCCGGCAGCGGGTGTGCATCCATGATAGGGAGAGAACCATGATCGCACTCAGAACCACCTTGAAAGCCGCCGTTTCCGCCGCGGCGCTGGCCATTGCCGCCACCACCGCCAGCATCGCCAATGCCGAAAGCTGGGACATGCCGATGGCCTATTCGGCCAGCAATTTCCACTCGGAAATGGGCGTGGTCTTTGCCGACAAGGTGCGCGAATACACCGGTGGCAAGATCGACATCACCGTGCATCCGGGCGGCTCGCTGTTCAAGGGCGGCGAGATCAAGCGTGCGATCCAGACCGGCCAGGTGCCGATCGGCGAGCGCTTCATGTCGGCGCATGCCAACGAAGCCCCGCTTCTGGGCTGGGACAACCTGCCCTTTGTCGCCACCACCTATGAAGACAACGAAAAGCTCTGGCAGGCGGCCAAGGGGCCGGTCAGCGAGCAGCTTTCCGACCTCAACCTGGTGGTGCTCTATACCTGCCCGTGGCCGGGCCAGGGCTTCTACTTCAACAAGGAAGTGAATTCCTCGAAGGACACCCAGGGCATCAAGTTCCGCTCCTACAACACCGCCACCGCCACCTTTGCCGAGGCGCTGGGCATGGTGCCGGTGCAGATCGAGGCGGCCGAGCTCAGCCAGGCGCTGGCCACCGGCGTGGTCGAGGCCTTCATCTCCTCGGGCGCGACCGGCTATGACCGCAAGGTCTGGGAGCATCTGAGCCATTATTACAAGGTCAATGCCTGGATGCCGCGCAACTATGTCATGGCCAACAAGCAGGTCTGGGAAGGGCTCGACGACGAAACCCGCGCCGCCATCCAGAAGGCCGCCGACGAGACCGGCGCCGCCTGCGCCGCCAAGTCCGAGGAACTGGCCAACTGGTATTTCGAACAGCTCGAGGCCAACGGCATGAAGGTGGTCGATGCCGGCCCCGAATTCCTCGCCGAACTGCAGGCGATCGGCGAAAAGATGACCGCCGACTGGCTGGAGGCTGCCGGCGAGCAGGGCCAGGCCATCCTCGACGCCTACCGCGCCAGCAAGTAAGCGGCGCGCGCGCAATATCCTGTCAAGTCACCGGCGCGGCCCCTCGCATGGGGCCGCGCTCCTGTCGCTACCCGGGGAGGGGTGCATGAGAGACTGGCAACCATTTCTGGGCCTGCCCCTGTGGGTGTGGCTGTTCGTCTTTCCGAGCCTGTTCGCGCTGGCCTGTCTGGCCGGCCGGCAGCGCGCCCGGCGGCTTCTGCCCCCGCTCTGGCGCCTGCTCGACCGCCTCTATGCGGCTTCCGGCGCGGTGGCGGCCCTGTTCATGGCGCTGATCCTCTTGCTGATCGTCGCCCAGATGGTCACCCGCTGGACCGGGCTCACCTTTCCCGGCAGCACCGAATATGCCGGCTATGCCATGGCCGCGACCTCGTTTTTCGGCCTTTCCTACGCGCTGGTGCGCGGCAGCCATATCCGGGTGTCGATCCTGCTCAATATCGGCCCGCGTAGCCGCTTCTGGGTCGATGCCGCCGCCACCCTTGTCGCCGCCCTCACTGCCACCTATTTCGCCCGCTACGCGGTCAAGACCAACCTGATGTCGGTGCTGCTCAACGATCGCACCCAGGGGCAGGACTTCACCCCCGAATGGCTGATCTCCTTCTTCCGCATGTTCGCCAATCCGCCGTCGGAATGGGCCGGGATATGGGCGAATACCGGCTCCGAATGGGTCTATACCCCGATCTGGCTGCCGCAGCTGCCCATGTCGATCGGCACCATCCTGCTGGCCGTGGCCCTGTGGGACGCGCTCACCCGCCTGCTGGTCACCGGCGAAACCAGCATCGTCGGGGAGGCGGTGGAATGAGCGAGATTTACGCAACCGCGATCTTCCTGTTCGTGCTGTTTGCCCTGCTGGGGGGCTCGGTCTGGGTGGGGCTGGCGCTGATGGGGGTCGCCTGGGTGGGGATGGAGCTTTTCACCTCGCGCCCGGCGGGCGATGCGATGATCACCACGATCTGGACCGGCGCTTCCTCCTGGACGCTCACGGCCCTGCCGCTTTTCGTCTGGATGGGCGAGATCCTCTACCGCACCCGATTGTCCGAAGACATGTTTCGCGGCCTCGCCCCCTGGATGCGCTTCCTGCCCGGCGGGCTCCTGCACAGCAATATCGCCGGCTGCACCATCTTTGCCGCGGTGTCGGGCTCTTCGGCGGCGACGCTGAGCACGGTGGGCAAGATGTCGATCCCGGAACTGCGCAAGCGCGGCTACCCGGAGCACATGATCATCGGCACCCTTGCCGGCGCCGCCACGCTGGGGCTGATGATCCCGCCGAGCCTGACCCTGATCGTCTATGGCGTGAGCATCAATGAAAGCATCACCCGGCTGTTCATGGCCGGGGTGGTGCCGGGCCTGATCCTGGCCGGGCTGTTCATGTCCTATATCGTCGCCTGGCACTTCCTCGCCCGGGACCAGCGCCCGGAGCCGGAGCCGGCCATGCCGCTCGGGCGGATGCTGGCCGAGAGCCGCTTCCTGATCCCGGTGCTGGGGCTGGTGGGGGTGGTGATCGGCTCGATGTATCTGGGCTATGCCACCGCCACCGAAGCCGCGGCCGTGGGGGTGCTGGGCGCGCTGGGGCTGGCGGCGATGCAGGGCTCGCTCAGCTGGTCCACCTTCACCGCCTCGCTGATGGGGGCCACGCGCACCTCGGCGATGATCGCGCTGATCCTGATGGGGGCGTTTTTCCTGTCGCTGTCGATGGGCTTCACCGGCCTGCCCCGGGCACTGGCCGAATGGATCGACTCCATGCACATGTCGCCCCACATGCTGATCGTGGTGCTGACGATATTCTACATCTTTCTCGGCATGTTCCTCGACGGCATCTCCTCGGTGGTGCTGACCATGGCCATCGTCGAACCGATGATCCGCCAGGCGGGGATCGACGTGATCTGGTTTGGCATCTTCATCGTGGTGGTGGTGGAAATGGCCCAGGTGACGCCGCCGATCGGCTTCAACCTGTTCGTGCTGCAGGGCATGACCCGCCACGAGATTTCCTATATCGCCAAAACCGCCCTGCCGATGGTGGCGCTGATGCTGCTGATGGTGGTGATCCTGGTGATCTGGCCGGAAATCGCCACCTGGCTGCCCGAGCAGATGCGCCAGGCGCCCTAGCCGTAATAGCCGTAACGGGGCCGGCGGCGCCCCGGCGGCTCAGTCGCCAAGCGCGCGAAACACCGCCTCCAGCGCCTCGACAAGGGCCATCGCCTGGCTCGCGGACACATGCAGGCGCAGCGCCTGCCCGCCGCCCGGCGCCGCCTCGTGGAAATAGAGCAGTACTTCCAGCCCCAGGAAAAGCCGCGCCACAGAGCGCGAGGGCCGGGCCGGGTCGATCTCGCCCGCGCGCGCCAGCACCGCGCCGATCCCCGGCCCGCAAAGCCCGAATACCGCATATCCCCCGCTCATGTCCGAGACCGCGAGCCCGGCGCGCGCGTCCCAGCCATCCTCCAGCGCCGGGCCGTTTACCAGCAGCAGCCGGTCGCGCCCGAGGCCGAGCGCGTAGGACGCGCCCCTCGCCGGGTCGGGCCAGCCCACCGGGGCGCCGAGCCTCTCCGTGAAGCGTGCCAGCACGCCCGCGCCGCTGACCAGCGTCTGGCGCCCGACGGCCAGCGAATGCAGCGCCACCCCCGGCCCTTCGAGCGCCAGGCTGTCGGTGTCGATCAGGGGCCATTTCGCAGAATCGTCACGCATGAAGCCGCTTTCCCTCCGGGTCCAGAAAGTCCGGCGCCGAGACCCGCGCCCGCCGCCGCGCGCCCAAGTGCCAGACGGTCACGCTTTCGCCAAGGCGCGCCCGGCCGGCTTCGAGCAGGGCGAGCGCGATGGGGCGGTTCAGAAACGGGCTTTGGTAGCTCGAGGTGACGAAACCCTGCGAGGCTTCCTGCCCGCCGCGCCCGCCGCCCCCGTCGCCTGCGCCGCCA
>JALWTH010000379.1 GCA_027082975.1 Paracoccaceae bacterium
TGGGCCGCGGCCAGGCGCGCCACCGGCACGCGATAGGGCGAGCAGGAGACATAATCGAATCCGGCGGCGCGGCAAAAGGCGATGGATTCGGGGTTGCCGCCATGCTCGCCGCAGATCGAGAGGGTCAGCTCCGGGTTGGCCGCCCGCCCGCGCCTGGCGCCCAGAGTCAGAAGCTCGCCCACGCCCTCTTCGTCGAGCAGGTGGAACGGATCCTCGGGATAGACCCCCTGGCGGACATATTCGCCCATGAAGCGCCCGGCATCGTCGCGCGAAAGCCCATAGGCCATCTGGGTGAGGTCGTTGGTGCCGAAGCTCAGGAAGGCGCAATGGGGGGCGATATCACCGGCGCGCAGGGCCGCGCGCGGGGTCTCGACCATCACCCCGAGCCGGTAGGCGAATTCGGCCCCGGTCTCGACCCGCACCGCCGCCGCCACCGCCTCGATGCGGGCGCGCACGATCTCCACTTCGCGCCGGGCCGAGACCAGCGGGATCATGATTTCGGGCACGACCGGCGCCGCTTCGGTCGATGCCTCGATGGTGGCCTCGAAAATGGCGCGCGCCTGCATGTCGTAGATCTCCGGCACGGTCAGCCCCAGCCGCACCCCGCGCAGGCCCAGCATCGGGTTGAATTCGCGCATGGATTCGACCCGCGCCGTCACGTCCGAGAGCGGCAGTTCCAGCGCCTCGGCCAGCTCGCGCAGCCCCTCGCGCCCGTGCGGCAGAAACTCGTGCAGCGGCGGGTCGAACAGGCGGATGCAGACCGGCTTGCCCGCCATCAGGCGGAAAAGCTCCGTGAAATCGGCCCGTTGCATCGGCAGCAGCCGCTCCAGCGCCGCCTTGCGGTCATCGGCGTGATCGGCAAAGATCATCTCGCGCATGGCCAGCAGGCGGTCGTCTTCGAAGAACATGTGCTCGGTGCGGCACAGCCCGATCCCTTCGGCGTCGAACATCAGCGCCTTGCGCGCATCTTCCGGCGTGTCGGCATTGGCGCGGATCGAGATGTCGCGCGCCGCATCGGCCCAGCCCATCAGCGTGGCAAAGGCATCGTCGAGCGCCGGCGGCAGCATGGCGGCGGCCCCGGCCAGAGCGGCCCCGCCGGTGCCGTCGATGGTGATGGTGTCGCCGGCGCGGAGCACCCGCCCGTCGGCGCAGGTGAGCGTGCCCGCTTCCATGTCGATCTCGATATCGGCGGCGCCCACCACGCAGGGCAGGCCGAGGCCGCGGGCGATCACCGCCGCGTGGCTGGTAATGCCGCCGCGCTGGGTGAGCACGCCAAGGGCCGCGTGCATCCCGCGGATATCCTCGGGCGTGGTCTCGCGGCGCACGAGGATGCAGGGCTCGTCGCGCGCGGCGGCGGATTGGGCGTCGCGGGCGGTAAAGACGATGCGCCCGGTTGCCGCGCCCGGGCTTGCGGCAATGCCCGAGGCGATCACGTCGCGCGGGCCTTCCGGGTCAACCTGGCTGTGCAGAAGCTCGCTCAGCGCGCGCGGCGCGATCCGCATCAGCGCCTCTTCGCGGCGGATGATCCCGTCTTCGGCCAGCGCCACGGCGACGCGCAGACTGGCCCGCTCCGAGCGCGGCACCCGCACCGCGTCGAGGATGAAAAGCCGTTCGTTTTCAATGGTGAACTCGATCTGCATTTCCTCGCGCAGACGCCGGCGGCAGAGCTCGCCATAGCGCAGAAGATCGGCAAAGCTTTCCGGCAGCACCTCCTCCACCGAGCGCCCGCGCGGATCGGCAGTCAGATACATCACCGCCTCGTCGCCGGCCCGCGTCAGCGCATCGCGCCCCTGGCTCTTGCACAGGTAGCGGCCCCGTATCTCGCGCGCGCCGGTCGCCGGGTTGATGAACTGGATCACCCCCGAGCCGCAAATCCCCTTGCCCACGCCCAGCGCCATCTTCTGCACCACCAGCCCCAGCCCGGCATCGGCGGGCGCCCCCCGGGCCATGCGCAGCATCCGCGCCGTGGTCCCCTCCCAGGCCCGCGCCATCGAGCGCAGCACCGCGCCAAGCTGCGCCACCGGGTCCTGCTCGAAGGGCTCGCCGGTCTCGGCTTCGTAGAGCGCGAGCATCTCCTGCGCCGCCGTCTCGGATGTGAGGTCGAATTCGGCAAACAGGTCCGGGTCCAGCCGCTCCACATTGACCGCGTAGGACTGGATGAAGCGGGTATAGAGCGCATTGGCCGCGGCCGCGCCGTGGCTCTCGCTCAGGCGCGCATGGGCGGCGTCGTTCATGCCGATATTGAGCATGGCGCCGGGCCCGCCCCAATCCTTGTCCTCGCTGGAGGGCCGCACGCTGACCAGCACTTCGCCACCCAGCGCGGCAAAGAGGGCAGGCAGGTCGGGCAGGATACCGGCGGAAAGACCGCGCACGGTGGCGAAATCCAGCGCCACGGTGGGCGGCACCGGCATGTCGAGGCGGATCAGGCGCTGCAGGCACTTCGCCCGCCCGCCATGACGCGCGGTGGCAATATCCGCGCTCGGCGTGATCAGGGTGAAATCGGCGGATGTGTCGTTTTTCTGCACTGCGGCACCTGTTGTTCAGTTGCAGCATAGCGCGGATGCGCGGGCAGGCAAGGGTCTTGTGTCGCGCCAGTCAACCACGTCCCTTCTTCTGTTCGGAAATATAGAAGTGGCTCGGTTTGTTTGAACAGTTTCGGGTGGTTTCATAAGTGGATCACCCGCTCTGTCATGCTGCGACCGGTACCGGTCGCAGCGCCTCGTGATATGCCAGATCGGGTGTGCGCCCGTCC
>JALWTH010000380.1 GCA_027082975.1 Paracoccaceae bacterium
CAGGGCGGGCGCGAAATGCGCCCCCCCTCGGGGTCGGGCGCGAACCTTGTTGCCTCTTCCAGCAATTGCGCGGCCAGAAGCTCCAGCCGCTCCACCGTGTCGCCCGCGCTGCGCCAGCGCTCCGGGCTGAGCGCCGCCAGCACCTCCGGCCTCGCGCCCTCCCAGGGCGCGGCCATGTCGCAATCGAGCGGGTCGAAATCAAGCCCGAGATCGGCGGCAAGCGCCCGGATCAGCGAAGCATCGCCCCCCTGCCCATCGCCGCGCGGCAGGCGCACCAGCGCCTGGATCAGGTCGCGCGCAAGCCTTCCCTCGGGCGATTGACCGAAGACATGCAGCCCGTCGCGAATCTGCGCTTCCTTGAGCTCGCAAAGGTAGGCATCGAGCTTCGCCAGATCGCTCTCCGCCTCGCCCTCGAAACCCGCATCCTGCGCGAGCCCCGTGGCCTCGGAGAGCGACAGGATCTCGCGCTTGAGATGCTCGATCCGGCGCGGATCCACCCCGGCGGCCTCGTAATATTCGTCCACCAGCGCTTCGAGGTCGCGCATTGGCCCGTAGCTCTCGGCGCGGGTCAAGGGCGGGGTCAGGTGGTCGATGATCACCGCACTTGCCCGGCGCTTGGCCTGGGTGCCCTCGCCCGGATCGTTGACGATGAACGGATAGACATGCGGCAGCGGCCCCAGTACCGCTTCGGGCAGGCAGGCGCGGCTCAGCGCCAGCGCCTTGCCGGGGAGCCATTCGAGATTGCCATGCTTGCCCATATGCACGATGGCATGTGCGCGGAAGCTGTGGCGCAGCCAGAAATAGAAGGCGAGGTAATGGTGCGGCGGCACGAGGTCGGGGGAGTGGTAGGTGTCGGCCGGGTCGATATTGTAGCCGCGCGCGGGCTGGATGCCGACCGCCACATTGCCGAATTGCAGCACCGAAAGGGTGAAGTGGCCGCAATCGGTGCGCCCGGGGGTGTAGAAGGGATCGGCCTCGGGCGCGCCCCAGCGCGCTTCGATGCGGGCGCGCAGCTCGCGGGGGAGCTGGCCGTAGTCGATCTGGTAATCGGACATCGGCATCTCTACGCCGCCCGTGCGTCGGGCGCGGTCGGTGAGCCAGTTGGTGGGGCCGGCAAGGATCGCCTGCATCAGCGCATCGCTGTCAGCCGGCGGGTTGGTGACCCGGTAGCCGGCGCTTGCGAGCAGGTTCAGCGTGTGGACGGTGGCCGCCGGGGTGTCGAGCCCGACGCCATTGGCCAGGCGGCCATCGCGGTTCGGGTAATTGGCCAGCACCAGGGCCACGCGGCGCTCGGGCGCAGGCGTTGCGCGCAGGCGCGCCCAGGCGGCGGCAAGATCGGCAACGAATTGCACCCGGTCGTCAACCGCGCGATAGGTGGCGATGGGGCATTGGGTGGCTTCGTCGAAAAAGGCCTCGCCCTTGAACGAGATTGCCCGGCTGAGCACCCGCCCGTCCACCTCCGGCAGTGCCACGTTCATGGCGATGTCGCGCCCGGAGAGGCCGGAGAGGCCCTCCTGCCACGCTTGTTCGCTGCCGGAAGAGAGCACCACTTGCAGCACCGGCGCGCGGTTGGCGGCAGGCATCCGAAAGGGGTTCGATACCCCTTGCGGATGCGCTCCCCCTTCCCCGGCGCTGCCCACGGCAAAGGCGGTGGCGTTCAGGATCACCTGCGGCGGAGCCTCGCTGAACAGGCGCTCGAGGGTGGCAGCCGAGAGCGGATCCTTGAGGCTGGCCACGAAGACCGGCAGCGGGTTGAGCCCCCGGCGCAGGAGCGCGCGGGTCAGGCGGTCGATCGGCGCGAGCCCCGCGCCCTGCAACAGCGCGCGGTAAAAGACCACCGGCACCACCGGCGCGCCGTCTTTCCATTCCGCCCGCAGCCTGTCGAGATCGACGAGCCCGGCGCCGGGCCAGTAGAGCCCCGCGCGCAGGAGCGGGCGCGCCGGGGCGGGGCGCGCGCCGCCTTCGAGCATGGCGCGGGCATGGGCGAGGAAGCTCGCCGCATTTTCCGGCCCGCCCTCGACGAGGTAAGCCCAGAGCGCGGCATAATCCGCATCACTCACGCTCGAGAGCGCGCGCAGCTCCGGGTCGGGCTTGTCGTCGCCGGGCAGCAGCACGAGCGGCACGCCGGCTTCGCCAAGGCGGGCGGCATATTGCTCGACACCGTATTTCCAGTAGCCGGTGCCGCCCAGCACCCTTGCGATCACCAGCCGCGAGCGGCTCGCGCATTGGTCGATATGCAGGTCCACCGACATCGGGTGAGAAAGGTGGGTGAGATTGGCAAGGCGCAGGCTGGGCGCACCCGGCATGTGGACGCGGGCCTCACTCAGCGCGGCAAGCTCGGTATCGGCGGCGGAGAGAAAGACGATATCGGCGGGCGTCTGGCCGAGATCGACCGGCTCGCTGGTATCGGCGATGCTTCCGGGAGTGGCGGCGAGCAGGTGCATCGGGTCAGGCCTTTGCGCGGGCGGATGGGGCGGGAGCCTCCGGCGGGGATATTTGTGAACAGAAGAAGATCAGAGCAGCTTTTCCATGAAGATGGAAGTGGGCGCGTCGGGATAGGTGCCAAAGGGCGGGCGGCGGCTGAAGCCCGCGCTTTCGTAGAGCGCGAGGGCGGCGGTGAGACGGTTGCCGGTCTCAAGGCGCAGGCAGGGGAGGCCGAGGGCGCGGGCCTCGGCCTCGGCATGGGCGAGCAGACGGCGGGCGAGGCCGCGCCCGCGCGCGGCGGGGGCGACGAACAGGCTCTTGATC
>JALWTH010000381.1 GCA_027082975.1 Paracoccaceae bacterium
GATATCGGGGCGCGTGCCGATATCGTGCTCGCCGATGGTCAGCTCCACCACCTCCAGCCCCGCCGCGACCATCGCGCGCGCGCGCAGAAACAGCCCCCAGCCGTCGCCCTCGCCGCCGGTCAGCCCGGTGATCCTGTCAGATAGCCACATGCCCCCTCCTCGCCCGCAGCAGGTCACGCCCCTCTTGCAAAGTCAATCTCTTTCGCCTTTCGCAAAATACTCCCGCCGGAGGCACAAAATCTTGTGGCCGCCCTTTCCAAACCCGCCAAGCCATGTAATAGGGACGTGCCAAACGAAAACTCCAAAGGAGGCACCCATGGAGATTCGCGAGGCGCTCACCTTCGACGACGTGCTGCTGGTCCCTGCGGCCAGTTCGGTCCTGCCCGGCGAGGCCGATACCACCACCTTCGTCACCCGCGCGATTGCGCTCAACATCCCGCTTCTGTCCTCGGCCATGGACACGGTGACCGAGGCGCCCATGGCCATCGCCATGGCCCAGGCCGGCGGGCTCGGGGTGATCCACCGCAACCTGTCGATCGAGGAGCAGGCGCGCGAGGTGCGCCGGGTCAAGCGGTTTGAAAGCGGCATCGTCTACAACCCGATCACGCTCACCCCGGACCAGACCCTTGCCGACGCCCGGGCGCTGGCCGAGCGCTACCGGATCACCGGCTTTCCGGTGGTGAGCGCGGAGGGCCGCGTGGTCGGCATCGTCACCAACCGCGACATGCGCTTTGCCAGCGACGACAATACCCCCGTGAGCGCCATGATGACCAGCGACAACCTCGCCATGCTGAGCGAGCCCGCCGATCTCGATGAGGCGCGCTCGCTGATGCAGGCGCGCCGGCTCGAAAAGCTGCTGGTGGTGGACGGCGAGGGCAAGCTCACCGGCCTGCTCACCCTCAAGGATACCGAACAGGCGGTGCTGAACCCCCATGCCTGCAAGGACGATCTCGGCCGCCTGCGCGTCGCAGCCGCCACCACCGTGGGCGAGGCGGGTTTCGCCCGTTCGCAGGCGCTGGTCGAGGCGGGGTGCGACCTGATCGTGATCGACACCGCCCATGGCCACAGCGAGGGGGTTGCGCGCGCGCTCGAGCGGGTCAAGGGGCTCGGGGTCGAGGTGGTCGCGGGCAATGTCGCCACCGCCGAGGCCACCCGGGCGCTGATCGAGGCAGGCGCCGACGGCATCAAGGTCGGCATCGGCCCCGGTTCGATCTGCACCACCCGCATGGTCGCGGGCGTGGGCGTGCCGCAGCTCACCGCGATCATGGATTGCGCCGAAGCCGCCGGCGACATCCCGGTCATCGCCGATGGCGGCATCAAGTTTTCCGGCGATTTCGCCAAGGCGATCGCCGCCGGCGCCTCCTCGGCCATGGTCGGCAGCATGATCGCGGGCACCGACGAAAGCCCGGGCGAGCTGATCCTCTATCAGGGCCGCAGCTTCAAATCCTACCGCGGCATGGGCAGCCTCGGCGCCATGGCCCGCGGCTCGGCCGACCGCTACTTCCAGAAGGACGCCGCTTCCGACAAGCTGGTGCCCGAGGGGATCGAGGGGCAGGTGCCCTACAAGGGGCCGGCGAGCGCGGTGATCCACCAGCTGATCGGCGGCCTGCGCGCGGCCATGGGCTATACCGGCAATGCCACCATCGCCGAAATGCGCCGCAATTGCGCCTTCGTCAAGATCACCGGCGCCGGGCTCAAGGAAAGCCATGTGCACGACGTGCAGATCACCCGCGAAAGCCCCAATTACCGGGTGATGTAACGGCGGGCGGGGCCGCCCGCCCGCCGCCCGCAGGAGCGCCGCCATGACCCCCGCCGCCCGCATCGCCGCCGCTATCGAACTGCTCGACCGCATTGCCGCCGGCACGCCGGCCGAAAAAGCGCTCACCACCTGGGCGCGCTCCCACCGCTTTGCCGGCGCCAGGGACCGCGCCGCGATCCGCGACCACGTTTTCGACGCGCTGCGCAACCGCGCAAGCTTCGCCCATCTGGGCGGCGGTGCCACGGGGCGCGCGCTGATGATCGGCGCCCTGCGTGCCAAGGGTCGCGACCCGGCCACGCTCTTCACCGGCAAGCGCCACGCGCCGGCGCCGCTCAGCCCGGAGGAGGCCGCCTTCCGCCCCGGCCCGGCCGATCCCGCCACCCGGCTCGACTGCCCGCCCTGGCTGCTCGCGGAGATGGAGGCAAGCCTTGGCGAGGAGATGGAAGCGGTCCTGACCCTGCTCAAATCCCGCGCCCCGGTCTTCGTGCGCGCCAACCGCCTCAAGGCCAGCCCGGAGGAGGCCCGCGCGGCGCTTGCCGAAGAGGGGATCGTGGCGCGCCCGCACCCGCTGGCGGAGGCCGCGCTGGAAGTGGTGGAGAACCCGCGCCGCCTGCGCGCCTCCCGCGCCTACCGGGAAGGGCTGGTGGAGCTGCAGGACGCCGCCTCGCAGGCGGTCTGCGAGCGCATCGCCGAGGCGGTGGGGGCCGATCGCCCCCTGCGCATCCTCGATTATTGCGCCGGCGGCGGCGGCAAGTCCCTGGCCCTGGCGGCGGCGCGCGAAGACGCCGGCCTTTTCGCCCATGATGCGGCTCCCGCGCGGATGCGCGACCTGCCCGCGCGCGCCCGCCGGGCCGGGGCCCGGGTCTCGATCCTCGCGCCCGAGCAGGTGCAAAGGGCCGCGCCCTTCGATCTCGTGCTGGCCGATGTGCCCTGTTCAGGCAGCGGCGCCTGGCGGCGTTCGCCGGCGGGCAAGTGGGATCTCACAGGCGAAAAGCTGGATGAACTTTGCCGCATACAGAGCAGTATTTTAAAGGAAATACCCGATCTGACAGCACCCGGCGGGCGCCTCGCCTATGTCACCTGCTCGCTGCTGCGCCGCGAAAATGAATCGCAGATTGCAACATTTCTTGCCGAAAATCCCGCCTGGCACCTGCTGCAGGAGCACCGCCTTTCCCCGCTGCAAGGGGGCGACGGCTTCTACCTGGCGCTTCTGACGCGCGAGTAGCCCCTTGTTTTTGCAACCGATAGTGGCTTTAGTGGTGATGTTAACCACTACTTAATCTTCTGCCTGTGCAATGGTCCCAGGACGAATCAGATCAAGGGAGCCCGCCGCGTGACGCATCCGGCGCTGACGCCACGGCCGCTGACCCGAGCCGCGCTGATCCTCTCGCCCCGGGCGGGCGGGCTGCTCGTGCTCGCGGGCCTGATGCTGGCCGGCGCCTGGAGCGCTGAGCCGGTGCCCTATGCGCTCGGGCTGCTGCTCAGCGGCCTTTCGCTCGGCTTCCTGGCCGCCCTGGTCCGCTTCCTCGCCTGGCGCCACCGGCGCGGGCGGGAGCGATATTTGCGCACCGTGAAAAGCCTGATCGAACACGATGCCGCGCCCGGTTTCGTCACCGATGCCGATGGCCAGGTCACCTTCCGCAACGAAGCCGCGCGGGAGCGTTTCGGTGCCGGCGATGGCGGGGATGCCGAGGAAGAGGCCCACAGCCTCGCCTCCGTCCTGGGCGACCTGTTCGCCTCTCCCCAGGCGGTGCTCGGCCGGCTGCAGAACAAGGCGCAGATCACCGGTTCGGCGCGCGAGGACGTGGTGCTGCGCCGCGGCCACATGCGCCTTTCGGCCCAGCGGATTGCCGGCGAGGGCTTCCTCTGGCGGCTCGAAGAGCTCGGCGAGCGCGGCCAGGCCGGTCGCAGCGGCGAAAGCATCAACCTGCCGATGATGACCGTCTCTCGGACCGGCACGATCCTCTACATGAACGAGGCCATGCGCCGCTTTCTCGGCGGCCGCCAGACCGCACTGGACCGGGTATTTGCCGACTTGCCCGTCGCCAATGGGCGGGTGGCCATGGTCTCCACGGCCGACGGCGTGTTGCCACGCCTCGTATGCGAGATTGCCAGTTCGGCCGGCCGGCGCGAGATCTACCTGTTGCCCGAGCCGGGAACGGACATCGTCGAGCCGGAGCAGTGGGATCTGGTCGACGCCCTTCCGGTCCCGCTGCTGAAGCTGGACGAAACCGGGCGGATCAGCATGGCCAACCGCCGCGCACGTCGCCTTCTGGGCGATGACGATCCGGTCGGCAGCATGTTGTCGGATCAGGTCGAGGGCGCCGGCCGGCCGATTTCGGAATGGTTGCGCGATGTCATGACCGGCCGACCGGCCGGGAGATCGGAAGTGGTCCGGGCGCTGAAGCCGGAAAACGAAGTCTTTCTGCAGATCTCGCTCGAGCGTGTGAGCGAGCCGGAGGGCAGGGTCCTGGTTGCCGTGCTGCAGGACGCAACCGAACTGAAAACCATGGAGGCGCAATATCTGCAAAGCCAGAAAATGCAGGCGATCGGCCAGCTTGCCGGGGGGGTCGCGCACGACTTCAACAACCTGTTGACAGCCATTTCCGGCCATTGCGACCTGTTGCTCATGCGCCATGACGAGGCGGATCAGGATTATGCGGATCTTTCCCAGATCCGCCAGAATGCAAACCGGGCAGCCACGCTGGTCGGGCAGTTGCTGTCGTTTTCCCGCAAGCAGACCCTGCGTCCCGAGATCATCGACCTGAGCGAAACCCTGGATGACCTCACCCATCTTCTGAACCGACTGGTCGGGGAAACGGTCGATCTGGTTTTGAACCAGGATGCGGACATCCTGCCGATCCGGGCCGACAAACGCCACCTCGAGCAGGTGCTGATGAATCTCGTGGTCAATGCCCGCGATGCCATGCCCGAAGGCGGCACCATTCGCATCGAAACCCGCAATCTGATACTCGACACCCCGCTAAAGCGTGACCGCGCCACGGTTCCGGCCGGGGAATATGTGCGCATCAAGGTCGTGGATCAGGGTATCGGTATCCCCCCCGAACGGCTGAGCAAGGTCTTCGAGCCTTTCTTTACCACCAAGGGCGCCGGCAAGGGGACCGGCCTCGGCCTCTCCATGGCCTATGGCATCGTCAAGCAGACCGGGGGGTTCATCTTCGTCGATTCCGAAGTCGGGGCCGGTACCGAGTTCACGCTGTTCTTCCCCGTGGCGCTGCCGGATACGGACCGCAGCAATCCCGGCGGAGCGGATACCTTTCCCGAACAGGAAGGGCGCACAAGGCAAGCCTCGGGAGAGATCGCCGAAGAAATCCCCCCGAATACCGAAACCCTGGTCCTGGAAGCTCCTGTCGAGCCCCCCGTCGCTTCGGAAACGGAAATGGCGAAACCGGAAATGACGAGCGTGGCAGAAACGCAAGCAAAGCAGCGCGAGGTCGATGCGACGCTCGATGCAGATGAGAAACGGGCGGCAGATGATGCGGATGGAGTGGAGGAGGGAGCGAAGGATGCGGAGCAGGATTCCGAGGAGGCGAGCTTGCGCGAAATCGTGGCACGCATCTCCGGTACGGCTTCTTCTTCCGCACAATCCAGTATGAAGCAGGAGCCCGAACCTCCGCGGGAAGTCGAAGCAGCCCGGACATGCCCCGAGCCACAGGAGCAGGGCCGATCGCTGCCCGCGCCAACCCACCCCCAGGCGTCCCTTGCCGGGGTGGTTCTGCTGGTCGAGGACGAAGCCCCCGTACGCGCTTTTGCGTCCCGCGCCCTGCGTATGCGCGGTTTTACGGTGCTGGAAGCCGAGAATGCCGAAGAAGCTCTGAAGACACTGGAAGACCAGAGCCTTCAGGTCGATGTATTCGTGACCGATGTGATCATGCCCGGCATGGATGGTCCCACCTGGGTGTCCAAGGCGCTGAAAAGCCGCCCTGGCGTGAAGGTAGTATTCGTTTCAGGTTATGCCGAGGATTCCGTATCCGAGCACCAGGCCCGCATCCCCAATTCGGTATTTCTGCCCAAGCCCTTTTCCCTCTCGGAGCTTACCAGCACCGTAAAACGGCAGCTTCACTGAACAAGGGCAGTTCGCGCATCCTTGGTCATGACGCTTGCGCAAGCTGTTGTCTGCAAACGATTTATCTGGACTAACGAATTATTAACCACAACCTCCTAAACTGACATTCAGAACTTCGAGCTTGCAATGTTCCCCTTTTGGCCCCATAACGCGCCATGGAACAACAGGCGAACAAACACGGCGATTGCCGCCCGCAAACATGTGTGAAATAAGGAACAGGAAAATGGCAGCAGCGAATATACTGGACATGAAAAGCAAAGACGACGCAAGCAGGCAAAAGGCGCTGGACAGCGCTCTGGCGCAGATCGAGCGCCAGTTCGGCAAGGGCTCGATCATGAAGCTGGGCGGCGACAATCCGGTGACGGAGATCGAATCCACGTCAACCGGCTCGCTGGGCCTCGACATCGCCTTGGGAATCGGCGGACTGCCAAAGGGACGGGTGGTCGAGATCTACGGGCCGGAAAGCTCCGGCAAGACCACCCTGACCCTGCATTGCGTGGCCGAAGAGCAGAAGAAGGGCGGCGTCTGCGCCTTTGTCGATGCCGAACACGCGCTCGACCCGCTCTATGCGCGCAAGCTGGGGGTCAATCTCGACGACTTGCTGATCAGCCAGCCCGATACCGGCGAACAGGCGCTCGAGATCGTCGATACCCTGGTGCGTTCGGGTGCGGTGAACCTGGTCGTGGTCGATTCGGTCGCGGCCCTGACACCGCGTTCGGAGCTGGAGGGCGACATGGGCGACAGCTCGGTCGGGGTTCATGCAAGACTGATGAGCCAGGCCATGCGCAAGCTGACATCCTCCATTGCCCGTACCAAGTGCACGGTCATCTTCATCAACCAGATCCGCATGAAGATCGGCGTGATGTTCGGCAATCCTGAAACCACCACCGGCGGCAATGCACTGAAGTTCTACGCTTCCGTCCGTCTCGACATCCGCCGCATCGGCGCGATCAAGGATCGCGACGAAGTGGTTGGCAATTCGACCCGGGTCAAGGTGGTGAAGAACAAGCTCGCCCCCCCCTTCAAGCAGGTCGAATTCGACATCATGTATGGCGAGGGCATTTCCAAGACCGGCGAGCTCCTCGACCTCGGGGTCAAGGCCGGGGTGGTGGAAAAATCCGGCGCCTGGTTCTCCTACGGGGACCAAAGAATCGGCCAGGGACGTGAAAACGCCAAGGCTTTCCTGCGGGAGAATCCGCAGATCGCCCATGAAATCGAGGACCGGATCCGGGCCGCGCACGGGCTCGATTTCGATGGCGCACCGGACGCGGCGCAAGAGGCCGCCGCCGATCAGGGCAGCCTGCTCGAAGGCTGATTTCCCGCGCAGGGCGGGAACCGGGGGAAAGCGGGTCCGGGGCTGAAGGCTCCGGTCCGCACCCGCGCATGGGGGTGTTTGCCAATCCGCGGCATGGACTTTATGGACACGGCCACGCGTCCCGGCTAAACCGGGGCCATTGCCCGCTTCGGGCGCAGCAGACGAAAGAGCCATGGCCAGCCTGAACGACATTCGCACAACCTTCCTCGAGTATTTCAAGCGCAACGGGCACGAAATCGTCCCTTCCTCGCCGCTCGTGCCGCGCAATGACCCGACATTGATGTTCGTCAATTCCGGCATGGTGCAGTTCAAGAACCTGTTTACCGGGGTCGAGAAGCGCGACTATACCCGCGCCACCACCGCGCAGAAATGCGTGCGCGCCGGCGGCAAGCACAACGACCTCGACAATGTCGGCTACACCGCGCGCCACCATACCTTCTTCGAAATGCTGGGGAATTTCAGCTTTGGCGATTATTTCAAGGAGCGGGCGATCCCGCTTGCCTGGAACCTGCTGACCCAGGATTTCGACATCCCCGCCGAGCGCCTGCTGGTCACCGTATATCACACCGATGACGAGGCGGCCGAGATCTGGAAGAAGGTCGCGGGGCTGCCTGACGAGCGCATCATCCGCATCGCCAGCAGCGACAATTTCTGGCAGATGGGCCCCACCGGCCCCTGCGGCCCCTGCACCGAGATCTTCTACGACCATGGCGAGCATATCCCCGGCGGCCCGCCGGGCAGCCCCGATGAAGACGGCGACCGCTTCATCGAGATCTGGAACCTCGTCTTCATGCAGAACGAGCGCTTCGAAGACGGCTCGATGGTCGATCTCGAGATGCAGTCGATCGACACCGGCATGGGCCTCGAGCGGATCGGCGCGCTGCTGCAGGGCAAGCACGACAATTACGATACCGACCTGTTTCGCACCCTGATCGAGGCCAGCGCCCAGGTGACCAATACCGAGCCCGACGGGCCGGGCAACGTGCATCATCGGGTGATCAGCGACCACCTGCGCGCGACCTCCTTCCTGATGGCCGACGGGGTGATGCCCTCCAACGAAGGCCGCGGCTATGTGCTGCGCCGGATCATGCGCCGGGCCATGCGCCACGCCCATCTGCTCGGCTCCGAAGATCCGGTCATGCACCGCCTGGTGCCGACGCTGGTGCGCGAGATGGGCCAGGCCTATCCGGAGCTCGGCCGCGCCCAGGCGATGATCGAGGAGACCCTGCTGCTGGAAGAAACCCGCTTCAAGGCGACCCTCGAGCGTGGCCTGCGCCTTCTCGACGAAGCGCTCGAAGACCTGCCGGAAGATGCCCCGCTGCCGGGCGAAACCGCCTTTCGCCTTTACGACACCTACGGCTTCCCGCTCGACCTGACCCAGGACGCGCTGCGCGAAAAGGGCCGCGCGGTGGATGTGGAAGGCTTCGAGGCTGCCATGGAAGCGCAAAAGGCCAAGGCCCGCGCGGCCTGGGCCGGCTCGGGCGAGGCGGCGGATGCGAAGATCTGGTTCGACCTCGCCGATGCCCACGGGGCTACCGAATTCCTCGGCTATGACACCGAAACCGCCGAGGGCAAGGTACTGGCGCTCGTCGCCGATGGCGCCGAGATCGCCAGCGCCAGGGCCGGCGAGAGCGTGCAGATCGTGCTCAACCAGACCCCGTTTTACGCCGAGGCCGGCGGCCAGGTGGGCGACAGCGGCCAGTTCATCAGCGAGACCGGCCGCGCCCGGATCACCGACACCAGGAAGGTCGCCGGCATCTTCATCCATTTTGCCGAGGTCGAAGAGGGCGAGATCAGCGCGGGGCAGGGGGGCGAACTGATCGTCGACCACCAGCGCCGCAGCGCCATCCGCGCCAACCACTCCGCCACCCACCTGCTGCACGAGGCCCTGCGCCAGGAGCTTGGCGAGCACGTGGCCCAGCGCGGCAGCCTCAACGCGCCCGACCGGCTGCGCTTCGACTTCAGCCACAACAAGGCGCTGAGCCAGCAGGAGCTGGACAATATCACCAACGAGGTCAATGCCTTCATCCGCCAGAACAGCAAGGTCGAGACCCGGATCATGACCCCGGACGAGGCCCGCGCGCTCGGCGCCCAGGCGCTGTTTGGCGAGAAATACGGCGACGAGGTGCGGGTGGTGTCGATGGGCGTGGCCCCCACCGGCAAGGGGAGCGACGGCAATGCCTGGTCGATCGAGCTTTGCGGCGGCACCCATGTGGCGCGCACCGGCGATATCGGCGCTTTCGTGATCCTTGGCGACAGCGCCTCGAGCGCCGGGGTGCGCCGGATCGAGGCCTTGAGCGGCAAGGCGGCGATCGAGTACATGGAGGGCGAAAGGCGGCGGCTGGAAGAGGCGGCAGCGGCGCTGAAGACCCAGCCGGCAGAAGTGCCCGAGCGTCTGCGCGCGCTGCTTGATGAGCGGCGCAAGCTGAGTCAGGAAGTGGTGCAGCTGCGTCGCGAACTGGCCATGTCCGGGGGGGCGAATGCCGGGGGAAATGTAAGAGAAATCAATGGAATAAAGGTCGTGGCGGAAATCCTGAAAGGGGTCGCGGCCAGGGACCTGCCGGCGCTTCTGGACGAGCACAAGGCCCGCCTGGGCTCGGGCGCGGCGCTGCTGATCGCCGATGTGGACGGCAAGGCGGCGGTCGCGGCCGGGGTCACCGACGACCTGACCGGCCGCGTTTCGGCCATCGACATGGTGAAGGCGGCCGTGGCCGCGCTGGGAGGCGTGGGCGGCGGCGGGCGCCCGGACATGGCCCGGGGCGGCGCAAAGGATGTGACGAAAGCCGCGGATGCGATTGCCGCGGTGGAAAAACTATTGGAGGAAAGCTGATGCCAGCGCTCTGGATTGCCCATGTCACCGTCACCGACGAAGAGGCCTATGGCAAATACGCCGCCCTCGCCGGGCCGGCGATCAAGGCCCATGGCGGCTATTTCATCGCCCGCGGCGGGCGCTATGTGCAGCTTGAGGGCAAGGACCGCCCGCGCAATGTGGTGGCCAGGTTCCCGAGCGTGGAAGCGGCGGAAAAGTGCTATTATTCAGACGCTTATCAGGAAGCCCTCAGCCACGCCCGCCATGCCTCGGAGCGTGAATTGCTGATCGTCGAGGTGGACGAATAGCCGCCGGGCGCGAGCGCCTCACATCAGCAGATCCTCGAAGATCTGGGTGACGAACTGGGTCTTTCCGCTGACGCCGGCCTTGCGGTAGATGGCGGTGCATTGGGCGCGGATCGTGCTTTCGCGGGTGCCGCGCAGGCGCGCGATATCGGCCGGCGCCATGCCCTTGATGAGGAACCAGGCGATTTCCTCTTCGGCTTTCGACAGGGAGAGCTGATCCAGATAGCTGGCGATTTCCTGCGAGAACTGCCCGGAAGTCTTGCGCAGGGAAGAGGAGGCCCGGCGCATTTCGGCGCGCGCGGCGAGCGCCAGCATCACCCCCAGAACCGCCCCGAGGATCAGGCCGACGGCAGCGCCGATTTCCACCAGTTCGCGCCATTCCCAGCGCAGGGGAATGGTGGGCAGGCCGAATACCGAGGCCAGGATGTCCCAGATGAACCAGGCGCCGCATAGCGTCTGGACCAGGACCAGGGACCACACCAGGCCGGGATGTCTGAGCATTTGCTTCTCCGTTGTGCGGGGCGCGCGGAGTGGGGCCTCGTTTGTGGATCAGTTGCCG
>JALWTH010000382.1 GCA_027082975.1 Paracoccaceae bacterium
CCCTCAGACCCTCCGCCAGCCCGTGAACCGGCAATTCCGCCGGGCACTGCCGGCCCGATCGCGCACAGCCATTGCAGGGCAAGCCCATATGCCCCTTCCTCTTGCCGGAAATATCCCGGGGAGCGCGAGGGGCAGCGCCCCTCGCCAAAAGGGTGAGCGCGAGGGGCAGCGCCCATCGCCCCCCGTCCCCCGCGCCTCAGGCCTCGCCGTAGCCCCTGGGCACCGGCAGGTCGGGCAGATCCCGCGCCCGCTTCTGCAGCGCGCGGCCGATCACCACCCGGCTCACCTCGGTGGTGCCATCGACGATGCGCAGCATCTGGGCGAGGTCCGTCAGCCGGTCGAGCCCGTATTGGCGCAACAGCCCCGAGCCGCCGAGCACCTGGGTGCAGGTGGTCGCCGCCTTCACCGCCGCATCGGGCACGAAGCGCTTGGCATGTGCCGCCATCAGCGGGCCTTCCGGCGTGCCCAGCGCTGCGGCGGCGGCGCGGTAGAGGTGGCGGCTGGCCTCAAGCTCGGTCGCCACCTCGCCCAGCATCCACTGGATACCGTCGAGCTTCAGATTGGTGGTGCCAAACATCTTGCGGTTCTTGGCGTAAGACAGCGCCGTATCCAGCGCCGCCTGCATCAGCCCGCAGCAGCCCGAGGCGATGGAGACCCGCGCAATGTCGATCGCCATCAGCGCGCCCTGCAGCCCCTGGCCCACGGGCAGGATGATGTTTTCCTCGCTCACGGTGACATTATCGAGGAACATCTCCGCCAGCGGCAGGAAATTGTAGCTGGGCGTGTCATAGAGCGGGCCGAAGGACAGGCCGGGCGTATCCTTGGGAATGGCGATCATCGCCATGTCGCCATGGCCGGGCTGATCCGAGGTCTTGACCACGGTCAGGTAGACATCCGCCTCGCCCGCAAGGCTCACCCAGGCCTTCTTGCCGTTGATGGTCCAGGTGCCATCGCCATTGATGGTGGCGCGCGAATACATGGTCACCGCGTCCGAGCCCGATTGCGGCTCGGTCAGGGAGAAATTGGCGAGCTTGCGCCCGGCTGTGAGGTCGCGCGCCCATTTCTCCTTGAAGGCGTCGGTGCCATAGCCGCAGACCGCAAAGGTGCAGATATTGTGCATGCTGAGCGCAAAGGCATAGGCCCCGTCGCCCCGCCCCAGCTCCTCGTAGACCCGGATCCCCTCGGCAAGCGGCAGGCCCTGCCCGCCCCATTCCTCTGGCGCGTAAAGCCCGGTGAGGCCGGCGGCCGCGGCCTTGTCGGATGCCGCGCGCGGCCATTTGCGCGCGGCGTTCCAGGCATCCACATCGGGCAGGATCACCGCGCGCGCATGTTCGCGGGCGGCTTCGAGGATGGTGTCGATCTTGGCGGCCATGGTCTTGCCCTCCTGGAGTGTCGGAAAATCGCGCCTCAGGGTGCCGGGGCGGGGGGGGCTTGTCAAAGGCGACGCGGCGTCATAGGCGCGGCCGGTCGGACCCGCGACCGCTCACTGCCCGGCCGCCGCGGCAAAGATGTCCAGCTCCGGCCGATAGACCGGGCTGGTGAAGCCGAACGCCCCCAGCACCGAGTGAAAGACATTGCCATGCCCGAACGGCCCGCCCCGGGCGATATCGAGCGGATCGCCGATGCCATGGGCGGCCTGGAATTCCGGCGACATCCAGACCAGGAAGGGTATCTCGACCTGCTCGCGCGGCGCCCGGTCGATCGGGGTCGCGTGCTGGTAGAGCGGATAGCCGTCCGGCCCCGTCTCGCCCAGGGATTCGCCGTGATCGGAGACATAGAGCAGCACCGTCTCGGCACCCGCGAGGCCCTTGAGCAGGTCGATGGTGCGGGCCAGCAGCCAGTCGGTCTGCACGATGGTATTGTCATAGGTATTGACCAGCGCTTCATGGGTGCAGGACTGCACCCGGACGGTCTCGCAGGTGGGGCGAAAGCGCGCGAAGCGCGGCTCGTATTGATCGTAATAGGCCGGCCCGTGGCTGCCCCGCCCCTGGTGCAGCACCACCAGGACCCGCCCGGAAGGCGCCGCGGCGATGCGCTCGGCGAGCCCCGCAAGCAGCGCCGATTCCGAGCGCGGCGCGTCGCAGAGCGGAATGGCGCAACCCTCGCGAAGCTCGTCAAGGCGCTGATATTGCGCGACTTTCAGCGGGGGCTGGCCGGAACTGTTGGTGCGCCAGAGCACCTCCACCCCCTGGCGCTGCAGATAGGAGGGCAGCGGCTCCCAGGGCTCGTGGATCCCGGCCTTGTCTCCCCGGTGGCTGAGGATGCAGGCGAGCCCGGCCAGGGTATAGGTGTCGCAGGCGCGCGCGCCGGGCAGCGCCACCAGGCCGAGGTCGCGCGTATAGGGGTCGGTCTCGCGCCCGTAGCCGTATTGCGCATGGTTGGCCGCCCGCGCGCTCTCGCCGATCAGCAGCACCACCACCTGCTTTTCGCCCGGCCCCGGCGCGCGGCTGAAACGGCCGTCGGGCAGCGGCTGCAGGTCGCGTCGCACCAGCACGTCCTCCTGCAGGAAGATCACCGTATTGCCCACATAGCCCCAGGGCAGCGCCATCGCCCCCACCTCGCTGGAGACCAGCGCGCCGGTCTCGCTGGCATGCCAGCCATCCCAGGGCCAGCGCCCGGCGACGAGGTAATTGCCCAACGCAAAGCTCGCGAAGGCCGCCGCGATCAGCGCCAGCAGGCGCCGGCGCGGGCTGCGCACCACCGGCAGGCGCCACAGCCCGAGCGCCGGCGCCTGCTGGCGCTGATC
>JALWTH010000383.1 GCA_027082975.1 Paracoccaceae bacterium
CACCATGATCGAGGGCGCGTTGAGGTTGCCATTGGTGATGCGCGGAAAGATCGAGCTGTCCACGACCCTGAGCCCCTCGACCCCGATCACCCGGCATTGCGGGTCCACCACGGCGCGCGTGTCGTCCGGCGCGCCCATCCGGCAGGTGCCGCAGGGGTGAAAGGCGCTCTCGGCGTGGTCGCGGATGAAGGCATCGAGCGCCTCGTCGCTCTGCGCTCCGGCGCCAGGCTGGATCTCGTGGTCCACGAAGGGGGCGAAGGCCGCCTGCGCGAAGATCTCGCGGGTGAGGCGGATCGCGGCGCGGAAATCCTCCCAGTCCTGCGCCGTGCTCATGTAGTTGAAGCGGATTGCCGGGGCCGCGGCCGGATCGGCCGAGCGCAGCGTCACCGCCCCGCGCGAAGGGCTGCGCATCGGCCCCACATGGGCCTGAAAGCCGTGCCCCTCGGCCACCGCCTTGCCATCGTAGCGCACCGCCATGGGCAGGAAGTGATACTGGATGTCCGGGTATTCGACCCCGGCGCGCGAGCGGATGAAGCCCGCGCTCTCGAACTGGTTGCTGGCGCCCGGCCCGCGCCTGGTCAGCAGCCAGCGCGCGCCGATCAGTGCCTTGGCCAGCGGGTTCCAGTATTTGTAGAGCGTGACGGGCTGTCTGCTGGCATATTGAACATAGACCTCGAGATGGTCCTGCAGGTTCTGCCCCACGCCGGGGCGGTCGGCCAGCACCCCGATGCCGTGTTCGGCCAGATGCGCGGCGGGGCCGATCCCCGAGAGCATCAGCAGCCTGGGCGAGTTGATCGCCGAAGCCGAGAGGATCACTTCGCGCGTCGCGCGCACCACTTCCACGCGCCCGCCCCGGCGCGCGACCTCCACCCCCACCGCGCGGCGGCCCTCGAACGCCACCCTTTGCGCGAAACCGCGCAGCAGGCGGCAATTGTCGCGCGCAAGCGCCGGGCGCAGATAGGCATGGGCCACCGACCAGCGCCGCCCGCGCCAGATGGTCCGGTCCATCGGGCCGAAACCCTCCTGCCGGTAGCCGTTGTAATCTTCGGTCAGCGGATAGCCCGCCTGCCGGCCGGCCTCGACAAAGGCCGCGTGCAGCGGATTGCCCCACGGGCCCCGGGTCACATGCAGCGGGCCCGCGCGCCCCCGCCAGGAGGGATCGCCCCCGTGCCCGCCCGGATGCCACTGCTCCATGCGGCGAAAATAGGGGGCCACATCGGCATAGGCCCAGCCCTTGGCGCCCGCCTCGGCCCAATGGTCGAAGTCGCGCGCATGGCCGCGCACATAGACCATGCCGTTGATGCTCGACGAGCCGCCCAGCACCTTGCCGCGCGGCACCACCATGCGCCGGCCGCCCAGATGCGGCTCGGGCTCGCTCACATAGCCCCAATCGTAGCGGCGCATGTTCATGGGATAGCTGAGCGCGGCGGGCATCTGGATCAGCGGCCCCGCATCGCTGCCGCCATATTCGATCACGATCACCGAGCGCCCGGCCTCGGCCAGCCGATAGGCCAGCGCCGCCCCCGCCGAGCCGGAGCCGACGATCACGTATTCCGCCTGCATCAGCCCGGCTCTGTCAGCATCATGTCGAGACATTCCAGCACCCGATCCGCCGCCGCGCGCCCCTCCACCGGGCCGAGCGCCGCGTGCAGCCAGGCGCCGTCGATCAGCGCCGCGAGGCTCTCGGCCAGCTTCTCCGCCCGCGCGCCGGCGAGCGGGCGTAGCCCGGCGAGCAGGTTCGAGCGCAGCCGCGCGCGGTAGATGCGCAAGAGCCGCGCCGCGCCGGGCAGGCTCTGGGCCAGCACATAGAAATTGAGCCAGGCCCCGATCACCTCGGGGCGGAAATGCCCTGCTTCGAAGCTCGCGCGCACGATCGCCTCGAGCCGCGCGCGCGGCCCGCCCCCCGCCGCGCCGGCCAGCGCCCCGCGCACGCCGGCCCCGTACTGGCCGAGGATGTGGCGCATGGCCGCGAGGAAGATCTGCTCCTTGCCACCGAAATAGTGATGCGCCAGCGCGCTCGACATCCCCGCCCGCCGGGCGATCTGGCTCACGGTCACCTCCAGCGAGCCGGCGGCGCCGATTTCGTCGATTGTTGCCTTGATCAGGGCTGCGCGCCTGATAGGCTCCACTCCAAGCTTGGGCATGTCGACTCCGAAAATGCTTGCCATGCCGAGCTAGACAGGATTTGATTGACTCGTCAATCAATAAAACAGGGAGCGCCCCATGAAACTCAAGACCATCCTCACCGCCGCCGCCTTCAGCGCGCTGGCTTCCACCGCGATCGCCGCCGGCGATTGCTCGAAAGTCACCTTTTCCGATGTGGGCTGGACCGACATCACCGCCACCACGGCGGCCACCTCGGCGATCCTCGAAGCGCTGGGCTACGAGACCGATGTCAAGGTGCTCTCCGTGCCCGTCACCTATACCGCCATGGAGCAGGGCGATGTGGACGTGTTCCTCGGCAACTGGATGCCCACCATGGAGGCCAATATCGCCCCCTATCGCGAGGCCGGGACCGTGGACACGGTGCGCGAAAATCTCGAAGGCGCCAAGTATACGCTCGCCGTGAACGCCCCGGCGCGCGACCTCGGCATTGCCGATTTCGCCGATATCGCCGCCCATGGCGAGGCGCTCGATCACAAGATCTACGGTATCGAGCCCGGCAATGACGGCAACCGCCTGATTCAGGACATGATCGACACCAACGCCTTCGGCCTCAAGGATTTCGAGCTGGTGGAAAGCTCCGAACAGGGGATGCTGGCGCAGGTCAGGCGGGCCACCTCGAAGGGCAAGCCGATCGTCTTTCTCGGCTGGGAGCCGCACCCGATGAACGCCAATTTCGACCTCACCTATCTGACCGGGGGGGACGACTATTTCGGCCCCGACCTGGGCGGCGCCACGGTCTATACCAATACCCGCGCGGGCTATGTGGACGCCTGCCCCAATGTCGGCGCGCTGCTGAAAAACCTCAAGTTCACGCTCTCGATGGAAAACGAGATCATGGGCGCGATCCTCGATGACGGCGAAGACCCGAAAGAGGCCGCCAAGGCCTGGCTCAAGGCGCATCCCGATACCTGGAAGGCCTGGCTCGAGGGCGTGACCACCATCGACGGCGGCGATGCGGTGGCCGCGGTCAGCGCCGCGCTGGGCATGTAGGCCGGATCGGCAAACCGCCCCTTCCGGCCCGCCCGGGAGGGGCGCTTGCGCAACAGCCGCATGTACCGCATCGTCATCCCCCACTTCTCCGCCGACGGGGCCACGCGCGCCCTGGCCGGGCTGATCGCCGAGGGCATCGGCGAGACCACCCTGGCCGAGCCTTCCATCCTGCCTGTGGAAGGACTGGCGGAGCGCGACTGGCAGCTTCTGGACGGCGCCCATGCCATCGTGCTGGGCTCGCCCACCTATATGGGCGGGGTGGCGGCGGCGCTGAAGGCCTTCATGGACCGGACCGGCGAATTCTGGACCGAACAGCGCTGGGCCGACAAGCTCGCCGCCGGCTTCACCTGCGGCGCCAATACCGGGGGCGACAAGCTGGGCACGCTGCAGCAAATGGCCGTTTTCGCGGCCCAGCACGGGATGATCTGGGTGGGGCAAAACATGGTCGGCCAGACCGGGCGGCCGGACCAGGGCGCGCTCAATCCCGACGGCTCCTGGCTCGGCCTCGCCGCCACCACGCCGCCCCCCACGCCGCCGGATACCGCGCCGCTGATCGACCCCGCCGACGCCGCCACCGCGCGCCTGTTCGGCGCCCGCATCGCCCGCGCCGCCCAGCGCTGGCACGGCTGACCCAAAGGACATTCCATGCACTGGCTGACCGACACCAAGATCCCCATCGGCAAGACCGCCAAGCATTTCTTCGACTGGCTGCAGGAGGTGGGCGCGCCCTTCTTCGACTGGCTGTCGCGCATGATGGAAGCGCTGATCAACGCGGTCCTGTGGCTGTTTCAGACCCCGCATCCGCTGCTGGTCATCGCCGCGATCACCGCGCTTACCTGGGCCTTGCAGCGCAACTGGAAGACCTGCCTGATGGTGGTGCTGGGCTTCCTGTTCATCCTCAACCAGGGCTATTGGGACGAAACCACCGAGAGCCTGACCCTGGTGCTCTCGGCCTGCCTCGTCTGCATGGGGCTCGGGGTGCCGATCGGCATCGCGCTGGCGCACCGCCCGCGCCTGTTTCGCGCCCTGCGCCCGGTGCTCGACCTGATGCAGACCCTGCCGACCTTCGTCTACCTGATCCCGGCCATCGTGTTCTTTGGCATCGGCATGGTGCCCGGGCTGATCGCCACGGTGATCTTCGTGCTGCCGGCGCCGATCCGGCTCACGCAGCTGGGCATCGCCGCCACCCCGGCGCCGCTGCTGGAAGCGGCCGAGGCCTTTGGCGCCACCCCCCGGCAGGTGCTGTGGAAGGTGGAACTGCCCTACGCCGTGCCCCAGATCATGACCGGGCTCAACCAGACCATCATGCTTTCGCTGTCGATGGTGGTGATCGCCGCGCTGGTCGGGGCCAACGGGCTGGGCGTGCCGGTGGTGCGGGCGCTCAATTCCGTGAATACCGCGCTGGGCTTTGAGAGCGGCTTCATCATCGTGGTGGTGGCGATCATGCTCGACCGCATCCTGAGGGTGGAGCGCAAATGAGCACCGCGGTGGAGTTCGACAGGGTCTCCATCGTCTTCGGCGACCGGCCCGAAAAGGCGCTGCCGCTGGCTGACCGGGGGCAGTCGCGCGCCGAAATCGAAGCCGCGACGGGGCAGGTGCTGGGCGTGCATGACTGTTCGCTCAGCGTCGGCGAGGGCGAAATACTGGTGCTGATGGGGCTTTCGGGCTCGGGCAAGTCCACGCTCCTGCGCGCGGTCAACGGGCTCAACCGGGTGACGCGCGGCCGCGTGCGGGTGAGCGACGGGGCGGGGCTGGTGGAGGTGACCGGCGCCGGCAAGGCGCGCTTGCGCGAATTGCGCCAGAGGCGCATTGCCATGGTGTTTCAGGCCTTTGGCCTGCTGCCCTGGCGCAGCGTGCGCGAAAATGTGGGGCTGGGGCTGGAGCTTGCCGGAATGGGGCGCGCCGAGCGCGCGGAGCGGGTCGCGCACCAGCTGGAGCTGGTCGGGCTCACCGGCTGGGCCGAGCGGCGCGTGAGCGAGCTTTCCGGCGGGATGCAGCAGCGGGTGGGGCTCGCGCGCGCCTTTGCCACCGAAGCGCCGATCCTCTTGATGGACGAGCCCTTCTCGGCGCTGGACCCGCTCATTCGCACCCGCCTGCAGGACGAGCTTCTCGCCCTTCAGGCGCGCCTCAAGCGCACCATCATCTTCGTCAGCCACGACCTCGACGAGGCCTTCAAGCTCGGCGACCGCATCGCCATCATGGAGGGCGGGCGGATCGTGCAGGCAGGCACGCCGCGCGACATCTTCACCGATCCGGCCAATGAATACGTGGCCGATTTCGTCGCCCACATGAACCCGCTCGGGGTGCTCACGGCGCGCGACGTGATGGGGCCGGCGCGCGCTCAGGCGCCCGGGCCGGGGATCGCGCCCGATACGCCGGTCGGCGCGGTGATGGAGAGGCTGCTTGAGAGCGCGGCACCGCTGGCGGTGGTGGAGGACGGCAGGCTGCTGGGCGAGATCACCCGCGAGCAGGTGCTGGCCAGGCTGCTCGACCCGCGCGCCGGGTGAGGCGGGGCGATTTTTCTGCGAAAAATCGGTGCCTCCGGCGGGAGTATTTGGCGAAAGGTGAAAGGGAGAGCCCGGGGCGATCTGTGGCTTGTGGTTCCGGCAGCTTCCTCCTAACCTCGCCCCATGGCTCGTTATCTGCTCACCCGCCTGCTTTCGCTCGGGCTCAGTCTTGTCGCGGCATCGCTGGTGATCTTTGCGGTGATCGAGGTGATCCCGGGCGATCCGGCGAGCTACATGCTGGGGCTCAATGCCACCCCCGAGGCGGTGGCGGCGCTGCGCGACGAACTGGGGCTCGACGGCAGTTTGCTCAGCCGCTACCTGGGCTGGGTCGCGGGCATGGTGCAGGGCGATTTCGGCCAGAGCTACACCTACCGGGTGCCGGTGGCCGAGCTGATCGGCGACCGGGTGGTGGTTTCGCTGCCGCTGGCGCTGCTGGCGCTGGCGCTTTCCACGGCGATTGCCTTTCCGGTCGGGATCGTCGCCGCGGCGCGGCGGGGCCGGGCGGCCGATTATGCGGTGATGGGGGCGACGCAGCTCGGGATCGCGGTGCCCAATTTCTGGTTTGCGATGCTCCTGGTGCTGGTCTTTGCGGTGCGCCTGCACTGGTTTTCGGCCGGCGGCTTTCCGGGCTGGGAAGCGGGCGTGCTCGCGGGCCTCAAGGCGCTCACGCTGCCGGCAGTGGCGCTGGCGCTGCCGCAGGCCTCGATCCTGGCCCGGGTGATGCGCTCCTCGCTGATCGAGACGCTCGGGCAGGATTACATCCGCACCGCGCGCGCCAAGGGGCTGAGCCGGCGGCTGGCCACGCGCCGCCATGCGCTCAGGAACGCCATGATCCCGGTGCTGACCATCATCGGGCTTCAGTTCAGCTTCCTGCTCGCCGGCGCGATCATCATCGAAAACGTGTTCTTCCTGCCCGGTCTCGGGCGGCTGATCTTTCAGGCCATCACCCAGCGCGACCTGGTGGTGGTGGAAAGCGTGGTGATGCTGCTGGTATTCGCGGTGATCGTGGTGAATTTCGCGGTCGATCTCGCCTATGCGGCGGTGGATCCGCGCCTGCGGCGGGGGGGGCGGAGGTGAGGCGGCTGCCGGTGCAGATCGTGATCGGGGCGGCGCTCACGGCGCTGTTTCTGGGCGCGGCGCTCCTCTCCTTTGTCTGGACGCCTTATGACGTGGCCGTGCTCGACATCGCCCACAAGCTGGCCCCGCCCGGCGCGGATTACTGGCTGGGCAGTGACCATTTCGGCCGCGACACGCTGTCGATGCTGATGGTGGGAGCGCGCACTTCCATCGCCGTGGCGGTGCTGGCGGTGGGGATCGGCATGGCGCTGGGCGTGCCGCTGGGGCTGGCGGCGGCGGCGCGGCGCGGCTCGTGGCTCGACGAGGTGATCATGCGCGGCAACGACCTGATCTTCGCCTTTCCCTCGCTGGTCATCGCCATCCTGATCACCGCCGTGTTCGGCCCCTCGGCCACCAATGCCATTCTCGCCATCGGCATTTTCAACGTGCCGGTCTTTGCCCGGGTCGCGCGCGGCGGGGCGCTGAGCCTGTGGACGCTCGATTTCGTCCTGGCGGCGCGGGTCGCGGGCAAGGGGGCGGCGCGGATCAGCGCCGAGCATATCCTGCCCAATATCGCCAATCTGCTGATCGTGCAGGGCACCATCCAGTTCTCCCTTGGCATCCTCGCCGAAGCGGGGCTCTCCTATGTGGGCCTTGGCGCCCAGCCGCCCACGCCCAGTTGGGGGCGGATGCTGGCCGACGCGCAGACCATGATCTACACCGCGCCGCGGCTCGCGATCCTGCCCGGCGTCGCCATCATCCTGATGGTGCTGGGGCTGAACCTGATGGGCGACGGGCTGCGCGACCTGCTGGACCCGCGCGTAAGGAGGGCGCGCGGATGATCAGGCTGGAGGATCTGAGCCTGACGATCGGCAAAGCCGAGATCCTGCGCCGGGTGAGCCTCGATATCGCCCCGGGCAGGGTCACCGGGCTGGTGGGCGAGAGCGGCTCCGGCAAGTCGATGACCGCGCTTTCCATAATGCGACTTCTGCCGCGCGAATCCCGCGTTAGCGGCCGCATCATATTGGACGATTCGAACATTCTTGAGAAATCCGAGCGCCAGATGTGCGCCTTGCGCGGCAATCGGATCGGGATGATCTTTCAGGAGCCGATGACGGCGCTGAACCCGGTCAAGACCATCGGCGATCAGGTGATGGAGACGCTCCTGATCCACACCGGTCACAGCCCCGCCGAGGCCCGCGAGATCGCCCGTGAAAAGCTCGCCCGCGTCGGCCTGCCCGAGGACCGCTTCCCGCTCACGCGCTATCCGCACGAGCTTTCCGGCGGCCAGCGCCAGCGGGTCTGCATCGCCATGGCGATCGCGCTCTCGCCGGAACTGCTCATCGCCGACGAGCCCACCACCGCGCTCGATGTCACCACCCAGGCGCAGATCCTCGACCTGCTCAGGGAGCTGGTGCGCGAGGAGGGGATGAGCCTGCTGCTGATCACCCACGACCTCGCCGTGGTCGCCGGCATGGCCGATCATGTGGCGGTGATGCAGAAAGGCGAGATCGTCGAGCAGGGCGCGACCGAGCCGCTTTTCCGCGCCATGCGCCACCCCTATACAAAGGCACTGTTCGAGGCCTCTTCGCACGCCCCCGCGCGCCGGCCCACCGCGACGGGCGAAGCGATCCTCACCGTCAGCAAAGCGGTGCGCGACTATGCCCTGCCGCGCACGCGCCTCATCGGCCCGGCGCCGGTCTTTCGCGCCGTGCGCTCCGTGAGCTTCACCCTCAACAAGGGCGAAAGCCTCGGGCTGGTGGGCGAATCGGGCTGCGGCAAGTCCACGCTGGCGCGCGCCATTCTCGGCCTCGAGCCGCTTCAGGCAGGCGAGATCCGCGCCTTTGGCCAGCCCATGGGGCCGGGCTTTCCCACCCGGCTCAAGGCCGGCATCCAGGTGGTGTTTCAAGACCCTTACGGCAGCTTCAACCCGCGCTGGAAGGTCGCCCGCCTCGTGGCCGAGCCCTTCCACCTGATGGGCACGCGCCCGGATGACTGGCGCGCCCGCGTGGCCCGGGCGCTCGAGGATGTGGGCATCGGCGGCGACGCCATGGAGCGCTACATCCACGAATTTTCCGGCGGCCAGCGCCAGCGCATCGCCATCGCCCGCGCGCTGATCCTGAAACCCGAGATCATCGTGCTCGACGAGGCGGTCTCGGCGCTCGATGTCTCGGTGCGCGCGCAGGTGCTCGACCTGCTGGCCGATCTGCAGGCCGAATACGGGCTTGCCTACCTGTTCATCAGCCACGACCTTTCCGTGGTGCGCGCGATCACCGACCGGGTGCTGGTGATGAAGGCAGGCGAGATCGTCGAGGAAGGCGCGACCGAGGCGGTCTTCTCCGCCCCCGCCCACCCCTATACGCAAGCTCTGATCGAGGCAGCGCCGGCGATCCCGGCCGAATGGAAGGTTCACGAACATGGACAAGCACCTGTGGTATGACACAACCAGCGTCTTCGTAAACGGCCGCTGGCAGGCCCCGGCCGAAGGCGGGCAATTGCCGCTGGAGGATCCCTCCACCGGCGAAGAGATCGGCACCATCGCGCGGGGCACCAGGGCCGATATCGACGCGGCCGTGGCCGCCGCCCAGGGCGCGCTCGCCGGCGAATGGGGCCGGATGACGGCGCTCGAGCGCGGGCGCATCCTCACCCGCATCGGCCAGCTGGTGCTCGAGCGCATCGACGACCTCGCCGTGATCGAGGCCACCGACGTGGGCAAGCCGCTGACCCAGGCCCGCAACGACGCCCTCGCGCTCGCGCGCTACATGGAATTTTACGGCGGCGCGGCCGACAAGGTCATGGGCGAGACCATCCCCTATCTCGACGGCTACACCGTCTACACAATGCGCGAGCCGCACGGGGTTACCGGCCATATCGTGCCATGGAACTACCCGATGCAGATCATCGGCCGCTCGGTGGGCGCGGCGCTCGCCATGGGCAACGCGGCGGTGCTGAAACCGGCCGAAGAAGCCTGCCTGACCGCGCTCGCCTTCGCCCATCTGGCCCAGGAGGCCGGCCTGCCCGCCGGCGCGCTCAACGTGGTGCCGGGGCTTGGCGAAGAGGCCGGCGCCGCGCTCAGCGGCCATGCGGGCGTCAACCACATCTCGTTCACCGGCTCGGTGGGCGTGGGCAAGCTGGTGCAGGCAGCGGCGGCCGAAAACGTGGTGCCGGTGACGCTGGAGCTTGGCGGCAAATCGCCCCAGGTCGTGTTCGACGATGCCGATCTCGACGCCGCCCTCCCCTTCCTCGTCGGCGCCTGCATCCAGAACGCGGGGCAGACCTGCTCGGCCTCCTCGCGGGTGCTGATCCAGCGCGGCATCTACGAAGAACTGCTCGCGCGCATGGGCGACAGCTACAACGGCATGATGTCAGGCCCCGCGCGCGCCGATCTCAACCTCGGCCCCCTGATCTCGGCCCGCCAGAAGGAAATCGTCACCGGCTACATGGAAGCCGCCGCCGACCTGCCCATCGCCGGCCAGGGCACGATCATCGACGACGCCCCCGCCGGCGGCCACTACGTCCCCGCCACGCTCTACCGGGACGTGCCGCCCGACCACAAGCTGGCGCAGGAAGAGATCTTCGGCCCGGTGCAGGTGGCGATCCCCTTCGAGACCGAAGAAGAGGCCATCGCCATCGCTAACGGCACCGATTTCGGGCTGGTCGCCAGCGTCTGGAGCGAAAACGGCGCCCGCCAGATGCGGCTTGCGAAAAAGCTGAAAGCCGGACAGGTCTTCATCAACAATTACGGCGCCGGCGGCGGCGTGGAGCTGCCCTTCGGCGGCATCGGCAAATCCGGCCACGGCCGCGAAAAGGGCTTCGAAGCGCTCTACGGCTTCTCCACCCTCAAGACCGTCGCCACCCGCCACGGCTGAGCCAAACACATACCAAACCTCCCCCTTTCATCTTTCTGCAAGGGTCTATTCCGGTTGGGCTGTTCTGAGCCCATGCCAAGGTGTTCATATGGCTCAGAAAAACCGCTATCTGTTTCGGGGGAGAATTTCCGAGCGGAAATTCCGCGATATCCTGCGCCTTTTCGCGCTCGACATCACCGCCGACCGGGCCGCCGCTACTTGCGGGCGTCAACCACAAGACGGCGGCCGCGCTTTACACGCT
>JALWTH010000384.1 GCA_027082975.1 Paracoccaceae bacterium
GGTATATTCGGCCACCGCCGCGCGCAGCTTCTCTTCATGGCGCGGGCCGCCGACCTTGTTGAGGATCACCCCGGCGATGTTCACCCCTGCGTCAAAAGCCTGATAGCCCGTCAGCAGCGGGGCGATGCCCCGGGTCATGCCGTTGCAGTCGATCACCAGCACCACGGGCAGGCCCAGGAGCTTGGCGAGAGCGGCATTGGAATCGCTGCCGTCCAGCGCAACCCCGTCAAACAGGCCCTTGTTGGCCTCGATCAGGTTGAGTTCGCGAGAGGCGCGCGAGGCAAGGAAGGCGGCCAGTTCGTCGCGCTCCATGGTGTTGAAATCAAGGTTGTAACAGGCCCGCCCCGAGGCGGCGGAGAGCCACATCGGGTCGATGTAATCCGGCCCCTTCTTGAAGCTCCTCAGCGCCACGCCGCGCGCGGCAAGGGCCGCCGCCAGCCCGGTGGAGATCACCGTCTTGCCCGAGCTCTTGTGCGCGGCGGATATGAGGAAGCGCGGCGCCTGCATCAGGCGCTGGCGGGGATGCGGCCCCGGTCGCGCGCAGCCCAGATCTCGCGCGCTTTTGCGTCGGCTTCTTCCATGCTGTCGGCCTTGCCCATGGTCCTGAGCGCAATCGCCATGGAGCCGGTCACGGCCGCTTCGCCGTATGCGTCCCCCTCACCGGCCCAGACGCGGGCGAGGCGGGCGATGTCCATCTCCTCATCCCTGGGCGCATGGCCCTCAAGCAGGGCGGGCCAGGTCTCGACCAGCGGCTCTTTGGCCCCGTGGCTGTTCCACACCTGCGTCGGCTTGTTGGGCCGGCGCTCGGCCTCGCCGCCATCGCCGCGAAACACCGAGAAGCTCTCCATCTCCATGATCCGCGCCGCACCGGCATGGATATCCATGAAGCCGCGATGGAAAATGCCCACCACCACCGCCGGCGCGTCAAAAGGGTTCAGCATCCGGGTAAAGCTGTGCACAGGGCTGCGCAGGCCGAGGATCGGGCGCAGGTTGATCATGTGCTTGAGCGGCGGGCTCAGCACCTCGAGCGGCATGTAGGCAAAGCCCGTGGCGCGGATATGCCCGGCGGCCGCCTCGAAGCTGCCCGCGATCGGCACGCCGAGGCTTTCGAGCACCTCGCGGGTATAGATGCGGCCGGGCGTGTGGCCCTCGGTGCCGTGCATCAGCACCCTGTAGCCGGCCCCCACCAGCGCCAGCGCGCTCAGGATATACCACGGCAGCTGCACCCGCTTGCCGGCATAGGACGACCAGTCGAGATCGACCGCAGGCAGGTCGGCGGGGCGCGCGAAGGTTGCCCGCGTGCCCTGAGCAAAGCCGGCGATCTCCTCGGGCGCTTCCTCCTTGAGGCGCAGCAGCATCAGAAAGGCGCCGATCTGCTCGCGCTCGGCCTCGCCGCGAAGGAGCATCTCCATCGCCTCGCGGCTTTCCTCCAGCGTCAGGTGGCGCTGCTTGGTCTTGCCGCGGCCGAGGATGGCGACGAACTTGGAAAACGGATGTTGTTTCATGCGCGCGCTCCCGGATTGATGCGATATGGGCCATGCCCTCACAGGTATAGCCCATATCGGATCAGAAGATGCAATCGGTGCGGGCCGCGACCGGATCAGTCGGGGTAATTGGCATCCGAAAGGTTGGTCGGCAGCACCCGCAGGATCTTGGCCCCGAGCCCCGCCGCCAGCAGCGCCAGCGCCACCCCGCCAAGGCCGAGGGCAAGCTCGTAGATCGTGGGCGCGTAGCTGTTGATCACGCCTTCGTTGAAGCCCTCGAGCACTTCGTAGCCGGGGAAGATCTGCAGCGGATAGGCCTGCCCGCCGATCACGATCACATAGATCTGCGCGAGCCCGCCAAGGATCACCAGAAACGAGGCAAGGATGGTCGAGCCCCGCGACGGGCGCAGGAACACCAGCGCCATCGGCACCAGCCCGCCCAGCACCACCTGCACCAGCCAGAACAGCGTGGTGTAGATACCGCCATCGCGCAGGATGAAGCGCTCGACGCCGGCATGTTCCTCGGCATAAAGCGCGGTCAGGTGCTGCACGGCGGTAAAGTAGAGCACTGCGGCGGCAAACACCCCCAGGAGGCTGCCCAGCCGCTTCATCAGCTTGTCGCCGAAGATGCGCCCGTCGAGCCTGAACAGCAACAGGGTCACGAGGATGAACAGGGCGAGGCCCAAGGCAAAGCTCATGGCGATGAACAGCGGCGCCATGATCGCCGCATCATAGGCCGGGCGCGCCACCAGCCAGCCGAAGATCGAGCCGGTGCCGGTGGTCAGGATCAGCCGCCAGGCAAAGGCCGCGACCCCGGCCGCCTTGTGCACCCGGTGCGAAAGCCCTTGCGTCATCTGCACCGCGAGATAGATGCCGGCAATGGCAAAGAAGCCATTGTAAAGGATCATGTTCCAAGCGAAGATCGAGGTAAAGTTATACTTGGTCATGGCGACGATCAGCCGGTCGGGACGGCCGAGATCCAGCACCAGGATCGCAAGCCCCCCGAGCAACACCGTGATCGCCAGCAGGGCCGAGAAGCGGGCCATGGGCTTGTAGGCCTTCTTGCCGAAGACCGACGAGATCGAGGCCACGTTCAGCACCCCCGAGGCGGCGACGATCAGGAAGATCGCGAACACATGCGGCAGGCCCCAGACGATCTGGTTGTTCATGCCGGTGATGATATGGCCGTGATGCTCGATGGTGAGCACCGAAAGCCCGGCGGCGGCAATGAAGGCGGCCAGCAGCACCGCCACGCCCCAGGCAGCGGGGGTCGCCTTGATGGTACGGTAGATCGTGCGTTCCATGGTCTTTCCCCGTCAGAGATTCTGGTAGCGGACGCCCGGATTGAGCTCGAGATCGGCGCGCAGGGCGATGGAGGGATATTGCTTCAGCGCTTTCGAGATCGGGCTGTCCGGGTCTTTCAGGTCGCCAAACAGGATGGCCGAATTCCCGGAAGCCTCACAGGCTTCGACACAGGCCGGGATGCGGCCCTTGTCCACCCGGTGCACGCAGAGCGTGCAGCTCTCGACCACGCCCTTGCCGCGCGGCGCATTGACGCTCTGCTCGGGCACGTCGCTGTGGACGAAGGAGCGCGCCTTGAACGGGCAGGCCATCATGCAATAGCGGCAGCCGATGCAGATGTGCTTGTCCACCAGCACGATCCCGTCCACCCGCTGCATAGAGGCACCGGTAGGGCAGACATCGACGCAGGGCGGGCTCTCGCAATGCTGGCACATGACCGGCGCGCTGACCTGGCGGCCGGTGTTCTTGTCCCTGAGCGTGACCTTGCGGATCCAGGCGCTCTCGGTCTCGGGGCTGGAATGCTCGCCGCCGTCATTGCCCCAGCCGTTTTCGGTCTTGCAGGCGGTGACGCAATCGGAGCAGTTGGCATCGCATTTGTTGGCGTCGATCAAGAGGCCCCAGCGCTTGCCGGCATCGGCCTTGGCGGCATTGGCCTCGGAGCCGCCAAAAGTCATCAGCGTCACGCCCGGCGCGAGCGTGAGGGTGGCCACCGCCGCGCCGCTTTTCAGAATGTCGCGGCGGGTCATTTCTGCACGGTTGGTCATTGGCTGGCCTCCGCTTCAGATGCTTCGAGGGCTTTCAGGCGCTCGAGATAGGCGGCGATGGAATTGGGCTCTTCGGGCTTGGCCATCAGGCGGTTGGCCACATTGTCCGACGGGGTGGAGCGGTGGCAGGTGAAGCAATCGGGCTTCACCGCCGCAAAGTCATGGCACACCCGGCAGAAATGGCGCTCATCGGACACCGTGACCGGCTCGCCCGCCTCATCCCTGACCGTGTGACAGTCAAAGCAGGACTGCAGCGAGGCCTGTATCTCCTCGCGCTCGCCCTCCCGCAGGGTCAGGTCGCGATCGTGACGCAGCAGCACCATGTGGTTCTTGCGCCAGTATTCGTTGCCCTCGGGGTGCGGCTCGCCGGTGGCCTTTGGCACCTCGGGCAGCGCACCGCTCTGCGCGTGAAGCGGGAGTGACAGGCCCAGGAGGACCATGATTGCCAGGATCAGCCGCATGGTTACTCCCCAAGACCCATCTTGATGTAGCCGGTCGGGCAGACATCGGAGCAGATATGGCAGCCGATACAACGGGTGTAATCGGTATAGACATAGCGCCCGACGGTGCGGTCCTTCTTCGGCACGCGATGTACCGCGTCCTGCGGGCAGAAGATCACGCAATTGTCGCACTCGAAGCACATGCCGCAGGACATGCAGCGTTCGCCTTCCTTCTTCGCCTGCTCCTCGGTGAAGCCGATGATCCGCTCTTCGAAATTGCCGATCACCGCATCGCCTTCGATATGCTTTTCCTGGCGCACCTCGCGCGGAACATATTCGAAATGGCCCTTGAACAGCTCGGTGTGCGGGATGATCTGACTGTCGGAGCGGTCTTCGAAATTGTGAATGGCGAAGTCCGACGCGCTGGTGCCGCGAATCTGGCTGTGGTCGTATTCCGCCGGCTCCTTGCCGCGGCGGCGCAGCTCTTCGAGCAGGTTGAAGTGGTGCACGTCCACCTTCGGGCGCTTCTCCACCTGGCCATCGTCGAAATAGTCGGTGATCGCTTCGGCGGCGATGCGGCCGTGACCGATCGCGGTGGTCAGCAGGTGAGGCTTGACGATGTCGCCGCCGGCGAAATGCTTGGCCCGGCCCTTGACCGCATAGGTGCCGTCGATGTCGATGAAGCCGCGGCCATTGTCGAGCTCTTCGACCCCTTCGAGGTCGCCATACTGGCCGATGGCGGCGATGATGATGTCGCATTCGAGCTCGAATTCGGTGCCTTCGATCGGCTCCGGCACGTTGCCCTTCATCGTGCATTCGCACATCTTCAGGGCGCGGGCGCGGCCGTTTTCATCCTTGAGCACCTCGAGCGGCATGACACCGCCCTTGATCTCGACGCCCTCGCGCTTGGCGTCCTCGCGCTCGTGCTCGGCGGCGGTCATCTCCTCGACCGGGAACAGCGAGGTCAGCGTGGCCTGGATGCCCTCGCGCACCAGCGCGCCGGCGGCATCGGAGGCGGTGAAGTCGATCACCGAGCCGGAAGCGTGCTCGGCCGGCTTGACCTCGGTGATGTGGCCGAGGCGGCGGGCCACCGAGGCGACGTCGATCGAGGTATCGCCCCCGCCGACCACGACGACCTTCTTGGCGGTGCCGAAGACCCAGCCCTTGTTGAATGCGTCGAGGAACTCGATCCCCTCGATACAGTTCTCGGTGCCTTCCCAGCCCTCGATGGGCAGCGGGCGGCCCTTCTGCGCGCCCAGCGCCCAGAACACGGCGTCGAAGCTCTTGTCGATCTCTTCCAGGGACACATCCTTGCCGACACGGGTATTGGTGTGCACGTCAACGCCCATGTCGATGATACGGCCGATCTCCTTGTCCAGCATCTCGCGCGGGGTCCGGTAGCCGGGGATACCGTAGCGCATCATGCCGCCAAGCTCTTCATTGGCCTCGAACAGCGTGACCTCATGCCCGTCGAGGCGCAGGAAGTAGGCCGCCGAGAGGCCGGCGGGGCCGCCGCCGATCACCGCGACCTTGCGGCCGGTATCGGCGCCGGGCTCGGGCATCTTGATGTTGTTCTCATTGGCCCAGTCGCCGACATATTGCTCGACGCCGTTGATGCCGACGTAATCGTCCACCTCGTTGCGGTTGCAGCCCGCCTCGCAGGGCGCGGGGCAGACGCGGCCCATCGTGGCCGGGAACGGGTTGGCGCTGACCATGCGCTGGAAGGCGTATTCCTGCCAGGGCATGTTTTCGTCGGCGGGCTTGTCCATGCCGCGGGCGATGGCCAGCCAGCCGCGGATCTCGTGACCCGAGGGGCAGGAGCCCTGGCACGGCGGGGTCTTGGCGATATAGGTGGGGCACTTGTAGGACTTGTCCTGGGTGAAGATCTTTTCCTCCAGATCCCAGTCCTCGGCGCGCTCACCTTCCCTGAAACGCCGAAATGTGGGCTTTTCCTTGGGGGTCATGTCGTTCATGGCTATTCCTCCGCTTTCGCGCCGTCGGCGTCATCTTCTTCCGTTTCCTGGCCCGTGAGGATGATCGCATTGGACACCAACTGGTGCACCGAGACGATCGAATCCATTTCGTAGCCGTATTTGGGCATGACCTTGGAAAACTGCGTCTTGCAGATGGCGCAGATCGCCGCCATGTGGGTCACGCCGTGGTCTTCGGTCACCTGCTTGAGCGCCGTCATCCGGGGGCTTGCGCCCTTGATACGCAGGTCCATCAGGTCATCGGTCAGGAGCCCGCCGCCGCCGCCACAGCACAGGGTGGATTCGCGGGTCGTTTCCTCGGGCATCTCGTAATAGTAATTGCAGACGGCCTTGATCACGTTGCGCGGGATCTCGAACTGGCCGCCGGGCTCGTCGCCCATGCGGCTGGCGCGCGCCACGTTGCAGCTGTCGTGATAGGTCATCTTGTAGTGGTCGTTCTTCGACTTGTCGAACCGGAGCTTGCCCTTCTGGATCGCGTCCCAGGTGTATTCGAGGATGTGCTGGGGCACCGGGTAATTCGGATCGAGGAAGTCGAACGGCCCCGCGAGCGTGTTGAGGAAGCTGTAGGCCACCCGCCAGGCATGGCCGCATTCGCCGAAGATGATCCGCTTGACGCCCAGATCCTCGGCCGCCTTGCGGATGCGCAGCGAGACTTCGCGCATGTTCTCGTAGGAGCCGATGAACAGGCCGAAATTGGCCGCTTCCGAAGCATAGGAGCTGAGCGTCCAGGAAGCGCCGGTCTCGTGGAAGACCTTGGCATAGCCGATCAGCCCGTCGATATGCGGCTCGGCGAAGAAATCGGCCGAGGGGGTGACCAGCAGGATATCGGCGCCCTTCTCGTCCAGCGGCAGGCGAACCGAGACGCCGGTATCGTCCTCGATATCCTCTTCGAGGTCTTCAAGCGTGGCCTTGAGCGCCTTGGCCGGCAGGCCGAGATTATTGCCGACCTTGTGGACCTTGCCGATGATCTCGTTGGAATATTTCATGCCGATGCCGACATGATCGAGAATATCGCGCGCGGCCATGGTGATCTCGGCGGTGTCGATGCCGTAGGGGCAGAAGACCGAGCAGCGGCGGCATTCGGAGCACTGGTGGTAGTAGCTGTACCACTCCTTGAGCACGTCTTCGGTCAGGTCGCGCGCACCCACCAGCCACGGGAAATACTTGCCGGCAAAGGTGTGATAGCGGCGGTAGACCGAGCGCAGCAGGTCCTGGCGGGCGACCGGCATGTTCTTGGGGTCGCCGGTGCCGAGGTAATAGTGGCACTTGTCGGTGCAGGCGCCGCATTTGACGCACATGTCGAGATAGACCTGAAAGGCGCGATTCTTCTTGGCCAGCTCGCCCATATAGGCGATGGCCTTTTCCTTCCAGTCGGGCACAAGCTCGCCGGGAAAGCCGAGCGCCTCGTTATGCTCGGGAGCAGCCTTGAAGGGCTCGAGCCCCTCCATCGCCCCGCATTTGAACTCGGGAAGCTCCAGCGGGAAGTCCCGCTCCGGTACTACCTTTTCGCCGTCAGCCATGATTACTTCTCCAGCTCGGCGGCCCAGGGGGCCAGGTGGCGCTTCTCACGCGCATTGTCTACCTGGTTGCGCGACGGGCTGAAGAAGACGCCCGGCACATGCAGGAGTTTGGAAATCGGGAAAACGATCATCAGGATCGCGACCAGCGTCAGGTGCAGCAGCAGGTTGAAATCGGCGGGAAGATCGCCGATCTGAAAGCGCAGCAGGCCGGTCATGTAATTCTTGACCATGATGATGTCCGTATGCGCGACCCAGCGCATCGACAGGCCGGAAAGGACGATCAGCAAGAGCAGGGCCAGCATCAGGTAGTCGGACGGGGCCGAGATATAGCGGACCCGATTGACCAGAAAGCGGCGCGCCAGCAGGCCGGCGAGACCGATCAGCATGGTGAAGCCCGCATAGGTGCCAAAGGGCTGCGCCAGTTCGACGATCCACCACACATGCTGCTGGAAGTAGCGGAAGTGACGCAGCAGGACCAGCCACATGGACATGTGAAACATCCAGCCCAGCGCCCATATCCACTTGTTGGACTTGAACAGGCTCTGGAAGAACACCACTTCCATGAACATGCGCAGGATGACGCCGCCCAGCGTGGTCGGAGCCGGGGTGGTCGGGATCTTCAGTGGCGCAGGCGTGCGCGCGTAGATCCAGATCTTGCGAACCAGACCGACGACCAGCAGCAGGGTCGCCACATAGAACAGCAATGCGTATATCGTGCCCAGCACGCGGACTCCTCCCGTTCCCTGACCTGAAATCTTTGTTTTTCAGGTATTTAGGGTCGATTATTCAGGGTCGATTGCCACCCCGGCACGTCCTCCTGCGCCGGGGTGGAATTCCTGCTTGTATCAGACGCAGCCGGTCGGCTTGGGCAGACCGGCGATCTTGCAGGCCTGCTTGGCCGGGCCATAGGGGAACAGCTCGTACATGTACTTGTTGTTGCCCTTTTCCGGCCCCATCTTCTTCTTGATGGCCTTGATCAGCACGCGCACGGCGGGCGCGATCTGATATTCCTCGTAATACTCGCGCAGGAAGTTCACCACTTCCCAGCGCTCGTCATCCATCTCGATCTCTTCGGACTCGGCGATCACCTGGGCCAGCTCCGGCGACCAGTCGCTGAGATTGGTGATGTAGCCCTCTTCGTCCGCAGGGATGGTCTTGCCATCGACAGTGTATTCCATTTTCGTTCCTCCTATAGGCGCCCTGCCATCCAGGGCGGCAATTTCAAAGCCAGGCTTGTGTGCGGTCGTGCTTGGTGACCAGTTCCACGAACCCCGTGTAGTCCACGCCCTCGATGCCCTCAAGCAGGCGGGAGCTGTCCACCCCACGCGCGGCCATGTCAGGCGTGAGCACGTAGAGCGAAACCTTCTTGCCCATTTCCTCGACGATCGGCGCCATCTGGCCGCCGGCAAGGCCTCCGTAGATGCCATCCTCGATCATCAGCACTGCATCGCCTTCCTTGCAGTGATTGAGGCACGACACCAGCGACTGGGTCATGTAGGGAGACTTGTTTACCGTATGAAGCGTTGACATCTTTCCCCCTCAGAAGCTCAGAATGACATCCTGTTCGGCCATCACATCGGCCATTTCGGCGCGACTGATGACGCAGATCGAGGGCTTTTCGGCCCAGTCGTCATCCTCGTCCTCGTACATGATTTCCTGCAGGTCGTCCTCGGTGAGCCCACGCTCTTCGAGGCTCTCGCGCTCCACATAGAGCCGGGTGACGTCGTAATCGCCCAGGGCGCGGAAGGTCGGCGAGAAGTTCTTGCAGCCGATGCCGTCGGTCTCCTGGCTCTTGGTGAGCTGGAACACCCCGTCATCGAGAAAGGCCAGCGCCACGTCCTGCTCGAAGGCCGCGCCGATCAGCACCACTTCGAGGCTCTCCAGCGCATAGATGGTGCCATAGGGCGCCTTGCGGTTCACATAGAGGAATTTCTTCACGTCAGACATCTCTTCCTCCTCAGTCCCCGAAGGTCACCAGGCGGTCCGCCTGGATGCCCAGTTCGATCAGCTGCCCGAGGCCCGAGATGCGGAAGCCCTCGGCGATGTTGTCCGCGTCCTTGCCCTGACGCTCGGCCTCGTTCTTGTCGAGGATGCCGCGGCGCTGGGCGGCGGCGATGCACACCACCAGATCCACGCCGTGCTCCTTGGCCAAGTTGGTCCAGTTCTCCTGGATGTTGCGCTCGTCCTGGGGCGGCACGGAAAGCCGCGTCGAGACGTTGACCCCATCGTGGTAGAAGAACACCCGCGGCACTTCGTGGCCGGCGGCAAGCGCCGCCTTCACGAAGTTGTAGGCCGAGTCCACTGCCTCGTGGGTGTATGGGCCTTCGCTTACGAGAACACCGATTTTCACGCTTCTCTCTCCTCAGAAATGGACGTGCGCAGACATGTTCATGGTCTTGCGCGCACCGGTCCAGGTATCGAGATGGTGCTTGGTGAAGGCGAGGCCGGTCAGCTCGAAGAAACGGGTCCAGCCGATGCGCTCGATCCACTCGCCCATGCGCTCCCAGTGCTTGGCGTCCTTCTTGTAGGTATCGACGATCTTGCGGACCACCTCGCGCACTTCCGGCCAGTGCGGCGGGTTGTTGGGCAGGTTGGCCACCGCGAGCTTGTGGAAGGTCGGCTTGGAGCGGGCATTGGAGTGCTTGCCGCCCACCCAGATCGCGATCTTGGTCGATTCCTCGCCGTTGATCTGCATCGGCGGGCAGGGCGGGTAGCAGGCGCCGCAGCAGACGCATTTCTTTTCGTCCACCTCGAGCGAGGGCTTGCCGTTGACCATGGCGGGCCTGATCGCCGCCACCGGGCAGCGGGCCACCACCGCCGGGCGCTCGCAGACATTGGCCACGAGGTCGTGATTGATCTTCGGCGGCTTGGTGTACTGGACGTTCACGGCGATGTCGCCCTGGCCGCCGCAGTTGATCTGGCAGCACGAGGTGGTGATGCGCACGCGGTTGGGCATCTTTTCCTCGACGAAATCCTTGTAGAGCTCGTCCATCAGGCTCTTGACCACGCCCGAAGCGTCGGTGCCGGGGATGTCGCAGTGCAGCCAGCCCTGGGTGTGGCTGATCATCGACACCGAAGCGCCGGTGCCGCCGACCGGGAAGCCCTCTTCATTGAGCCGCTCGATCAGCGGGGCTACCTTGTCGTGGTCGCCGACGAGAAACTCGATATTGGAGCGGGTGGTGAAGCGGACATAGCCATCGGAGAATTCATCGGCAATGTCGGCGAGCTTGCGGATGGTGAACACGTCCATCTGGCGCTGGGTGCCGGCGCGGACGGTCCAGATCTCGTCGCCGGACTTGGCCACATGATGCAGAACGCCGGGG
>JALWTH010000385.1 GCA_027082975.1 Paracoccaceae bacterium
TGACCGGGTTTTGCGCGCCGGCCAGCAGGGCGGCGGCGGCATCGAGCGCGGCCGGGTCCGGGGCCGGGCGGGGGATGTCGATCACCTGCGGCAGCTCGATGTCGATCACCCGCGTCCACATGTCGCGCGGGATGTTCATCTGCGCGGGTGCGCTGGCGCGCCGGGCCTCCATGATCACCCGGTTGAGCACCTCGGCCACGCGGGAAGGCTCGCGCAGCTCTTCCTGATAGGCCACCATGTCGGCAAAGGCGCGCATCTGCTCGACCTCCTGAAAGCCGCCCTGGCCCATGGTCTTGTTGGCCGCCTGGGGGGTGATCAGCACCAGCGGCGTGTGGTTCCAGTAGGCGGTCTTCACCGCGGTGACGAAATTGGTGATGCCCGGCCCGTTCTGGGCGATCATCATGCACATCCTGCCGGAGGCGCGACTGAAACCGTCGGCCATGAAGCCGCCCGAGCCCTCGTGCGCGCAATCCCAGAAGGTGATGCCGGCCTTGGGAAACAGGTCGGAAATCGGCATGAAAGCCGAGCCGATAATGCCGAATACATGCGCGATCCCGTGCATCTGCATGGTCTTGATGAAGGCTTCCTCGGTGGTCATTTTCATGGCGCATCTCCTGTGGTTTCGGCTTTTGTAGGGGCAGGGCGGGGGCGACGGATAGGGCCAGATGTGGGCGCTCTATGAGGCCAGATTTCAGGCTGGATTCGCGCTTCCCGGCAGCCTGGGTGCAATGCGATGCCGGGGTGCGCCTTGCGGCGGGGCGGCCTGGTTGCTATGGGCGGGTATTGTCCGATGGTTTTGATCGGGATTGGAGGCGGCGTGGCGCAGGGCGAGGAACCGAGGCTCGAGATCAGCAATATCCGCAAGTCCTTTGCGGGCCGGGCGGTGGTCGATGACGTGTCGCTCCGGGTGATGCCGGGGCAGGTGACCTGCCTGCTGGGCCCGTCGGGCTGCGGCAAGTCCACCACCCTGCGCATCATCGCCGGCGTCGAGGAGCAGGATGCGGGCGAGATCCGCATCGACGGCGCGCCGGTCAGCGGCGCCGGTTTCAGCCTGCCGCCGGAGCGGCGCTCGGTGGGGCTGATGTTTCAGGATTTCGCGCTGTTTGCCCATCTGAGCGTGGCCGACAACGTGGCCTTCGGCCTGACTGGCCCGAGGGAGGAGAAGCGGGCGCGGGTCGCGGCGCTGCTCGAAAAGGTCGGGCTTGCGCGCCATGCGGATGCCTGGCCGCACGAGCTTTCGGGCGGCGAGCAGCAGCGGGTGGCACTGGCGCGCGCGCTGGCACCGCGCCCGCGCATCATGCTGATGGACGAGCCTTTTTCCGGCCTCGACAACCGCCTGCGCGACGATATCCGCGACCAGACCCTGGCCCTGCTCAAGGAGGAGAACGCCGCCGTGCTGCTGGTCACCCACGAGCCCGAGGAGGCGATGCGCATGGCCGACGAGATCGCGCTGATGCGCGCGGGCCGGATCGTGCAGAAGGGCGCGCCCTACAATATCTACAACGCCCCGGTGGACGCGCAGGCGGCGGCTTTCTTTTCCGATGTGAACGAGCTTCGCGGCACGGTGCGCGGCGCGCTGACCGACACCCCCTTCGGGCAGTTTCTGACGCCCGGCCACGCGGACGGGACCCGGGTGCGCATCGTCATCCGCCCCCAGCACCTGAAGATCGACTTCGACCGCGCCGGTAAGGGGCCGGCACCGACGCTGGAGCACGGCAGCTGGGTGCGCGGGGTGGTGGAGCGGGCGCGCTTCATCGGTACCGAAAGCCTGGTCGAGTTCCGCATGGAGTATGGCGACCGGCTGCGGGCCAGCGTGCCTTCGGTCTTTCTGCCCGCCGAGGGCACGCCGATGTGGATCGCCTGGCCGCGCCAGCGCTGCTTCATCTTTGCCGCCTGAGGGGCGAAGCGCCGCCCGGCGGGCCTTGCGGGGGTGAGTTTTCGCCGGCCTGGGGGATTTTGCGGCATTTGGGGCTTTGATCTTCGCGCGCAAGGTCATACATACGGGGGATATGAGAGAGGGGCAGGCGCGGGCCTGTCCGGCTAGGGAGAGAGACATGCTCAACAATATCGGCCTTCCGGGCCTTCTGCTGATCGCGGTCGTGGTGCTGGTACTGTTTGGCCGCGGCAAGATTTCTTCGCTGATGGGCGAGGTGGGCAAGGGCATCACCTCCTTCAAGAAGGGGATTGCCGAGGGCAACAAGGAGATCGAGGATCAGGCCGCCGCCGCCGCCAAGGACATCACCCCCGAGGCCGAGAAGGAAGAGGCCTGAGGGCTGCATTCTTTCCCGGCGCCTTGAAGGAGGGGTCCGCCCATGTTTGACATCGGCATGACCGAACTGCTGGTGATCGGCGTGGTGGCGCTGATCGTGGTGGGGCCCAAGGACCTGCCGACCCTGTTTCGCACCCTCGGCCGCTTCACCGCCCGGGCGCGCGCGCTGGGGCGTGAATTCACCCGGGCGATGAACGAGGCCGCCGACGAGAGCGGCATGAAGGACGTGGCCTCGGACCTGAAAAAGGCCACCAGCCCCAAGGCGATGGGGCTCGACGCGCTGAAGGATGCCGCTGACAGGTTCGAGCAATGGGACCCGAGCGCGCATCCGGCCGCCAAACACGGCAAGGAGGTGCTCGACAGCGCCAAAAGGGACGCCGCCGACAAGGCCGCTGAGCGCGCCGCCGAGGCCGCCGAAAAGCCGGGCAGCAGCGAAAAGAGCAGCGAAAAGAGCCGCGCATGAGCAATCCCGACGATATCGACGACAGCTCCGCCCCGCTGATCGAGCATCTCGCCGAACTGCGCACGCGGCTGATCCGCTCGGCGTTGGCCTTCGTGGTCGGCATGGTGATCTGCTTCACCTTCGGCTCGGCCATTCTCGACTTCCTGCTGGTGCCGATCGAAAAGACCATGCGCCAGCTGGGCGACCCGAACCCGGTGATGATCTACACCGCGCCGCAGGAATATTTCTTCACCCTGATCCGCATTTCCATGGTCGGGGGGCTGGCGCTCTCCTTTCCGGTGATCGCCCACCAGCTGTGGCGCTTCGTGGCGCCGGGGCTTTACCGCAACGAAAAGGAAGCCTTCCTGCCGTTTTTGATCGCCTCGCCCTTCCTGTTCCTGCTTGGGGCGGCCTTCGCGCAATTCGTGGTGATCCCGCTGGCGATGACCTTCTTCCTCGGATTCGCCGACCTGCCTTCCTATGTCGCCGCGCTGCTCTCCGGTACCGGAGAGGGGGCTGTGGACACGAATGCAACAGATACCGGGATCGACATCGTTTTCACCGGCAAGGTCAACGAAAGCCTTGATATCACGCTGAAAATGATCGTGGCCTTCGGCCTGTGCTTCCAGCTTCCGGTGCTGCTGACGCTGCTCGGCAAGGCCGGGCTTGCCACGGCGCGCGGTCTGCGCTCCACGCGCAAATACGCGATTGTCGGCATCCTGACCGTGGCCGCGCTGGTGACGCCCCCGGATGTCACCACCCAGCTGATCCTGTTTACCGTGGTCTACGGGCTTTACGAAATCTCGATCTTCCTCGTCGCCCGGGTCGAGAAGAAGCGCGAGCAGCGCCTGCGCGAAGAGGGGCTGTGGTTCGAGGAGGATGACGAAGAGGCCGCGCACGATCCGCTGATGGACGAGTTCGACCGCGACGAAGAGGCCGAAGACGGGCCGGAAAGCACCGGCAAGGACGGATGAAAAAGGCGGTGAAACGCATCGCCGCGGCGCTCGAGCGCCTGAGCCCGCCGCCGGCGCCGGCGCCCGATTTCGCCGCCGCCGATGCCTTCCTCTGGCATATCAGCCCGGACCGTTTGCAGCCGGTGCCCGAGGTGGCGCGCATCCCGCTATCGCTGCTGGTGGGGGTGGACAGCGCCCGCGACACGCTGCTGGCCAACACGCTCCGGTTCGCCCGCGGCCTGCCGGCCAACAACGCCCTGCTCTGGGGCGCGCGCGGGATGGGAAAATCGAGCCTTGTCAAGGCGATACATGGCGAGCTGCTGGCAAGGGGAGAGGCGCTGAAGCTGGTCGAACTGGCCCGCGAGGACCTCGCCTCGGTTGCCCGCCTGCTGGGGCTGTTGCGCGGGAGCGCGGAGCGCTTCCTGCTGTTTTGCGACGATCTCAGCTTCAGCCATGACGACGAGCAGTACAAGAGCCTCAAGGCGGTGCTCGATGGCGGCATCGAGGGGCGGCCGGAAAACGTGCTGTTCTACGCCACCTCCAACCGCCGCCACCTGATGCCTCGCGACATGATCGAAAACGAGCGCTCCTCGGCGATCAACCCCTCCGAGGCGGTGGAAGAGAAGGTCTCGCTGTCGGACCGCTTCGGCCTGTGGCTGGGATTCCATGCCTGCGATCAGGGCCAGTACCTGGCCATGATCCGCCGCTATTGCGAGCATTATGGCGTTGAAATCGAAGAAGAAACCCTGCGCGCCGAGGCGATCGAATGGGCCGCGACCCGCGGCGCGCGCTCAGGCCGGGTGGCCTGGCAATATTTCACCGACCTGGCCGGAAGGCGCGGCGTGGCGCTATAGTTGCCCGAATCCCGGCAAGAATGGTAAACTGCTGGTAAATACCAGCGAGGACGCCATGACCGATGCCGCGTTTGATCCCGCCGCCCTGCGCGAAAGCGCCCGGGCCTATAACCGCAAGTCCAATGCGCTCGCGGCGCTGAGCTATTTCGCCAATTTCGCGGTCTATTTCCTGAGCCTCTATCTGGCGATCCGCTATTGGGGCAACTGGTGGGTCACGGTGCCGATGCTGGTGGTGATGGCCTTTGCCGGGGTGCGGCTCTATGTGCTGCAGCACGATTGCGGGCACCTGTCGCTGTTTGCCACCCGCCGGCAGAACGAATGGGCGGGGCTGGCGCTCTCGACCTTCACCTTCACCCCCTTCAAGGTGATGCAATACAACCACAACCTGCATCACACCTATGTGGGCAATCTCGATGCGCGCGACACGACCGAGATCTTTACCATGACGCTGAAGGAGTGGAACGAGGCCGGGCCGTGGCGCAGGCTCTATTATCGCCTCTACCGCAACCCGCTGATCCTGATCCCGGTCGGCGCCTTCTGGACCTATTTCTTCGCCTATCGCTGGCCGCGCAATACCCGCAAGGTGGGGGTTGCGGGCGTGCTGGTGCACGATGCGCTGCTCTTGGGCTACATGCTTGTTCTTTATTGGATTTTCGGCTGGAAGGGCGTGGCGGCGCTGCTGCTCGCGACCTTCATCGGCGGGATGCTGGGGGTGTTTCTGGTCTATCTGCAGCACAATTTCGAGCACACCTACTGGGACCGCAAGCCGGGGCTCGATTTCGCCCGCGCGACCATACAGGGCTCAAGCTGCCTCGATTTCGGCTGGCTGTTTGACGAGGCGGTGGCCAATATCACCAAGCACGACATCCACCATTTCAACGCCTCGATTCCCAGCTACCGCCTGCGCCAGGCGCACCGGGAGCTGGAGGGGAAGTTCGGCTTTGAAAAGATCGGCTTTCGCGAGGCGCTCAGGAGCTTCCGCCTGAAACTGTGGGACGAGGAAAAGGGCCGGCTGGTGCCGTTTCCCAAGTAGGGGTTTCGCCCCGGCTGGCGCCGGGGCGACCCGGCCGGGGGGCCAGCCCCCCGGACCCCCCGGGATATTTTCGAACAGAAGAAGTTCAGGCAAGCGCGCCGTCGGCGGTGATGCGCGTCTTGCCGCCCAGATAGGGGCGCAGGGCCTCGGGCAGGGTGACGGAGCCGTCTTCTTCCTGCCCGTTTTCCAAGACCGCGATCAGGGTGCGGCCCACGGCCAGGCCGGAGCCGTTAAGGGTATGAACGAATTGCGGCTTGCCGCCATCGGCGGGCTTGAAGCGGGCATTCATGCGCCGCGCCTGAAAGTCGCCCGCCACCGAGACCGAGGAAATCTCGCGGTAGGTGTTCTGCCCCGGCAGCCAGACCTCGATATCGTGGGTGCGGCGCATGCCGAATCCGAGATCGCCTGTGCACAGCACCACGGTGCGGTAGGGCAGGGCGAGGGCTTCGAGGATGGCTTCGGCGTGCCTGGTCATCAGCCGGTGCTCTTCCTCGCTGTGCTCCGGGTGGGCGATGGTGACCATCTCGACCTTTTCGAACTGGTGCTGGCGCAGCATCCCGGCCGTGTCGCGCCCGGCGCTTCCGGCCTCGGAGCGGAAGCACTGGGTATGGGCGACCCGGCGGATCGGCAGGTCTTCTTCCGCCATCACCTGGCCGTTCACGAGATTTGTCAGCGTCACCTCGGCGGTGGGGATCAGCCACCAGTCGTTTGTGGTCCTGTAGCTGTCTTCGCCGAATTTGGGCAACTGGCCGGTGCCGTACATCATTTCCTCGCGCACGAGCACCGGGGTCCAGGTCTCGAGCAGGCCGTTTTCGCTCACATGCCTGTCGAGCATGAACTGGGCCAGCGCGCGGTGAAGCCGGGCCAGCGCGCCCTGCAGGACCATGAAGCGGGAGCCCGAGAGGCGGGCGGCGGCCTCGAAGTCGAAGCCGGGTTTTGCCGCCGGGATCTGGTAATGCTCGAGCGGGGTGAAGGAAAAGTCGCGCGGGCTGCCCCAGCGGCGGATTTCGACGTTGTCGTTTTCATCCGCGCCGTCGGGCACGTCCTCGGCGGGCAGGTTCGGCAGGCGCATCAGCAGGGCCGTGAGGGCCTCTTCACCGGCCCTGGCCTGCTCCTGCAGGCGGGCGATTTCCTGTTTCTTTTCAGCGACTTCCTTGCGCAGCTTTTGAAAGAGCGCCTCGTCGCCCGCGGCCTTGGCGGCGCCGATTTCCTTGGTTGCCCTGTTGGCCTCGGCCTGGGCGGTCTCGGCGGCGAGGATGGCGGCGCGGCGGGCCTCGTCCAGCGCCAGCACCTCGCCGGAGACGCCGCTGAGCCCGCGCCTGGCCATGGCGGCGTCGAAAGCTTCGGGGTTTTCGCGGATCGCGCGGATGTCGTGCATGGTCGGCCTCGGCTCTGGTTCGGGCGAGTTCGGGCGAGATATGCCAGAAGGGGCGGCCAAGGGGAAGGTCAAACTTTTCGCCGGTTGTGCCCCGCAGCCCATTGCTTGCCAACCCCGCCCCCCCCATATAGGGTGCGCGCCACGGGCCAAGTGGGCGAGAAAAAGAGGGAAGAAAATGTTTGTGACACCGGCATATGCACAGGCGGCGGGCGGCGCGGCGCAGGGCGCGTTTGGGGGGCTTCTGGTGCCCATGCTCCTGGTCTTCGGGATCATGTATTTCTTCCTGATCCGGCCGCAGCAGAAGAAGCTGAAGGAGACCGAGGCGATGCAGGCGGCGCTGCGGCGCGGCGACAAGGTGCTGACCCAGGGCGGGCTGATCGCCAGGGTGACCCGGGCCAAGGATGAAGGCGAGGTCGAGCTTGAGATCGCCGACGGGGTGAAGGTGCGCGTCGCGCGTTCGGCGGTGGTCAGCGTGCTTTCCAAGACCGAGCCGGCCAAGGCCGCGAAGGACTGAGCGCGGGGCAGGTCAAGAAAAAGCGGGGCGGGCAGATGCTTCAGATCGAGCTTTGGAAACGGATTGTCATCATCTTGCTGGTGGTGCTGGGGCTCGTTTATGCGCTGCCCAATGCCTTTTACGACCGGGTCGAGCGCCATAATGACGCGGTGCTGGCGATCGAGGCGACGGGGCCGACGCCGGAGCTCGAGGCCGATGCGTCGGGCTGGCCGGACTGGCTGCCTTCGGGGCTGGTCAATCTGGGACTCGATCTGCGCGGGGGCGCGCATCTGCTGGCAGAAGTGCAGGTCGAGGATGTCTACAAGCAGCGCATGGACGCGCTCTGGCCCGAGGTGCGCAATGCGCTGCGCGGCCTGCGTGACGAGGTGGGCACGATCCGGCGGCAGAAATCCGCGCCCGGCACGCTGGTGGTGAAGATCTCCAAGCCCGAGGGCATGGCCAGGGCGATCGCGGCGGTGCGGGCGCTGGCCCGCCCGGTGGTGACGCTGACCGGCGTCGGCTCCAACGATATCGAGGTGAGCGGGGCGGGCGACACGCTTACCGTCCAGCTTTCCGAGGCCGAGAAGCTGGCCACCGATGACCGCACCATCCAGCAGAGCCTGGAGATCATCCGCCGCCGGGTGGACGAGGTGGGCACCCGCGAGCCGACCATCCAGCGCCAGGGAGAGCGGCGCATCCTGATCGAGGTGCCGGGGCTGAAAAGCGCCGATGAGCTGATCGACCTGATCGGCACCACTGCCAAGCTGACCTTTCACCCGGTGGTTTCGCGCACCACCAGCCCGGATGTGCGCCCCGGCCCGCGCCAGATCGTGTTGCCCTCTCGCAACGAGGAGGGCGTCTATTACGTGCTGGAGGAGACCCCCGTGGTCACCGGCGAGGAGCTGCGCAACGCCCAGCCGAGCTTTGACCGCAACGGCCTGCCGGCGGTGAGCTTCCAGTTCAACACGTCGGGCGCGCGCAAGTTCGGCGATTATACCGCCGCCAATGTGGGCGCGCCCTTTGCCATCGTGCTCGATGGCGAGGTGATCAGCGCGCCGCGCATCAACGAGCCGATCCCCGGCGGCTCCGGCATCATCTCCGGCAATTTCACCATCGAGGAAAGCACCAATCTCGCCGTTCTGCTGCGCGCGGGTGCGTTGCCGGCGAGCATGAAATTCCTGCAAAAGCAGACCATCGGTCCGCAGCTTGGCGCGGATTCGATCGAAGCGGGCAAGGTCGCCTCGGTGGTGGCCTTCCTCGGCGTGCTGGTCTTCATGGCGGTGAGCTACGGGCTGTTCGGGATGATCGCCAATGTGGCGCTGATCCTCAATGTGGGCCTGATCTTCGGCCTCCTGAGCATGATCGGCGCCACCCTGACCCTGCCGGGCATTGCCGGGATCGTGCTCACCATCGGCATGGCGGTGGATGCCAACGTGCTGGTCTATGAGCGCATCAAGGAAGAGCTCAAGGGCGGCAGGGGGCCGGCGCGCGCCATCGAGCTTGGCTATGAAAAGGCGCTGAGCGCGATCGTGGACGCCAACATCACCACCCTGATCACCGCCGCGATCCTGTTTGTCATGGGCGCGGGGCCGGTGCGCGGCTTTGCGGTGACGCTGGGGCTGGGGATCATCACCTCGGTCTTTACCGCGATCTATGTCACCCGGCTGATGGTGGTGATGTGGTTCGAGCGCAAGCGACCGAAGAAGCTGAAGATCAAGGGCTTCAGCCTGGTGCCGGGCGAGACGAATTGGGACTTCTTCAGGCGCATGTTCCTGACCCTGGGCGCCTCGGGAGCAGCCCTGATCGCCTCGGTCGTGATCTTCGTCGCGGTCGGGCTCAATTTCGGTATCGACTTCAAGGGCGGCACCTCGATCCGCACCGAATCGGCCCAGGCAATCGACGTGGGCGCCTACCGCGCGGCGCTCGACCCGCTGGGGCTCGGCGATGTGAGCATCACCGAGGTCCACGATCCCACTTTCGGCCCCGACAGGCATGTGGCCCAGATCCGCGTCGAGGCCCAGGAGGAAGGCGACGACCGGGTGGTGGCGCTGGTGGAAGAGGCGCTCAGGGACAGGGTGGACCCCGACATCACCTTTCCGGCAGTGACCTCGATCGGCCCGGAAGTCTCGGGCGAGCTGGTCATGGCCGCGATCGAAGCGGTGCTGGCGGCGATGGCGGCGGTGCTGTTCTATATCTGGCTGCGCTTCGAGTGGCAGTTCGCGCTCGGCGCGGTGCTGGCGCTGGTCCATGACGTGACCCTGACCATCGGCATCTTCAGCCTGTTGCAGATCCCGTTTGACCTCTCGATCATCGCCGCGCTGCTGACCATTGTCGGTTATTCGCTCAACGATACCGTGGTGGTGTTTGACCGGGTGCGCGAAAACCTGCGCAAATACAAGAAGCTGAGCCTTAAGGACGTGCTGAACCTGTCGATCAACGAGACCCTTAGCCGCACCGTGATGACCTCGCTGACCACGCTGATCGCGCTGGTGGCGCTCTATGTGCTGGGCGGCGACGTGATCCGCGGCTTCGTCTTCGCGATGATCTGGGGCGTGGTGGTGGGCACCTACAGCTCGGTCTTCGTGGCCTCGGCGGCCCTGCTGAAACTGGGGGTCAAGCGCGACTGGTCGAAACCCGATGCCGGCGCGGGCACGCAGTTCGCCAATGTCGATGCCTGAGCGCACGCGGGCGGCAGGGCCGATTTTTCCGCGAAAAATCGGGGCTCCTCGGAGGCCTCGCTGCGCTCGGGGCGGATTTTCCGCGAAAATCCGTCTGGCGCTCGTGGCGCCGCCGGTCTAGGGCTTCTGCATGGAAATGCGCGTCGAAAATCTGGTGGTGGGCCGTGGCGGGGTGCCGGTCCTGGAGGGCGTCAGCCTTTGCCTGCGCGCGGGGCAGGTGCTGGTGCTGCGCGGCCCAAACGGCTCGGGCAAGACCACGCTACTGCGCAGCCTTGCGGGCCTGCAGCCGCCGATGGCCGGCGAGATCGACGCTCCGCCCGAAAGCCGCGCCTATGCGGGGCATTCCGATGGGCTCAAGTCCACCCTTACCGTGCGCGAAAACCTCGATTTCTGGGCAAGAATCCACGCAACCGGCCCGGTGGACGAAACCCTTGAGCGGTTCAACCTCGGTGCCCTTGCCGCGCGCCCGGCGGCCAATCTCTCGGCCGGGCAGAAGCGCCGGCTGGGCCTCGCCCGCCTGCTGGTCACGGGCCGGCCGATCTGGCTGCTGGACGAGCCCACGGTTTCGCTGGACGCGGCTTCGGTGGCGCTGTTTGCCGAAGTCGTGCGCGCCCATGTGCAGGAGGGCGGCGCGGCGCTGATCGCCACCCATATCGGGCTGGGGCTGGAGGCAGAGGTGTTTGACGTGACCGATCTGCGGGCCGACCCGGACGGGGG
>JALWTH010000386.1 GCA_027082975.1 Paracoccaceae bacterium
GATGAATTCCTGCGCGACTTCCAGTTCCGCGTTCTTGGCCTCGAGCGCCACCTGGCTTTCCACAAGCTCCGCATAGACCCGGTCCATCTGCCGGATCACGTCGATCCAGACATCTTCGCCCCGCGCGCCCGTCACCAGCGCGCGCAATTGCTCGGGCAGGATCGTGGGGCGCGAAACGGGTTTGGTCTTGTGCGTCACTTTCACCGCTTTCGAAAAGGTCAGACAGAGGAAGCTTCGGTCAAACCGGCATCTCTTTCAATGCCGTATCGTTCGAGCTTGGAGCGCAGGCCGACCCGCGAAAGCCCCAGTTCGCGCGCCGCGCGGCTCTTGTTCCAGCGGTGGCGGATGAGGGATTCGCGCAGGATGCGCGCCTCGATCGCCTCGATGCGCTCCTTGAGCGTCTGGCCGCCGCCCTCGGGCTGCGGGGCCAGATCGCTGGCCTGGGCCGGATCCAGCGCCATCAGCACACGGGGCGAGATCAGATCGGCGCCCAGTTCGCCGCCTTCGGGGCCCATCACCAGCATCCGCTCGATCTCGTTGCGAAGCTCGCGCACATTGCCCGGCCAGTCGTGGCGCTTGAGGCAGGAAAGCGCCTCGGGGGTGAAGCCCGACACCTCCTTGCCCAGCGAGGAAACCGCCTGCTTGAGCAGGTAGCTGGCCAGAAGCGGAATATCCTCGCGCCGCTCGCGCAGGGGCGGGATGGCGATCACCACCCCGGCGAGGCGGAAGTAGAGATCCTTGCGAAAGCGCCCCTCGGCCACCGCCCTTTCGAGGTCAGAGGAGCTCGCGGCGATCAGGCGGATGTCGAGCTTGCGGCTCTGGTTCGAGCCCAGCGGGCGGTATTCGCCCTCCTGCATCGCCCGCAAGAGGCGGGCCTGAAACGAAAGCGGCATCTCCCCCACCTCGTCGAGAAACAGGGTGCCGCCATAGCTGCGCTCGAACAGGCCGGGCTGGTCGCGGCGCGCATCGCCCGCGCGCACCCCGAAAAGCTCGCGCTCCAGCCGGTCGTGGTCCATCGCCTGGCAGGCCTGCACCGCGAAGGGCTTGTTCCAGCGCAGCGAATTGTAGTGGATGGCGCGCGCGGCCAGTTCCTTGCCGGTGCCGCTTTCGCCCAGAAACAGCACCGAGAGGTCATAGGGCGCGACCCGGGCCAGCGTGTCGCAGATGCGGTTCATGGGCGAGGTGCGCCCGCGCACGATCCCGTCGTCAAAGTCATACTGGCGCCGCAGCTTGCGCCGGTTGTCGGTGAGCTTGCGCCGCGCGCCCTGCTCGGACAGGCGCAGCTCGATCGCCAGCAGCTGGTTCTGGCGCTGAAGCTCGAACATCTCCAGCGCGTTCTTCAGCGTCAGGATCAGCTTTTCCGGCTGCCAGGGCTTGGTGATGTAGTGGTAGATGCCCGCCTCGTTGAGCCCGGCGATGATGTCGTCGGCCTCGGTATAGCCCGAGATGATGATGCGGATCACATCGGGCCAGCGGTCGCGCACCCGGGTCAGAAAGGCGACGCCGGTCTCCTCGGGCATGCGCTGGTCGCACAGGATCACCTGCACCCAGTTGTCCGCGAGAAGCGCCTCGGCCTCGGCGGTGGTTTCGGCGGTGAGCACGTCGAAATCGTCGTAAAGCGTGCGCTCCAGAGCCTCCAGAGAACGCAGTTCGTCATCGACGATCAGGATGGTCGGCTTGGTCATGGCAGGGCCTCCTGCGGCTGAGTGGCGCGCTTGTCGCGGTGGCGGGCAAGGCTCGTGGGGGTGCGCGACTTCGCCACCTTGCGCACGAAATTGTAGCGCGCGATGTGGTAGGAGGGGTCGAAGCCGAAGAAGTTGCGCCGCATTTGCCGAAGCTCCTCGGCGCGGTATTCGGCGAGCGGCTTTTCGGCCTCGTCGGCGGCGCGCCGGGCGCGCTTGTCGGCAAGCATGGCTTCGGCGCGCGCGGCAAGGCCCTGCGCACGCGCCGTCACCTCGGCGGCAAAAGCCGCGCGCGCGCCGGGCAGGACCGCATCGGCCAGCCCCAGCGCGCAGGCCTCCTCGGCCCCCATCGGCAGGCGCGCCTCGGCGATGCGCCGGGCATTCTCGGCCCCGCAGCAGCGCGGCAGCAGGTAGGTCCAGAATTCGGAACCGTAGAGATTGCCCATATCCTTGTAATGCGGGTTGAGGATCACGCCTTCGCGCAGCCAGACCCGGTCGCAGGCGCGGGCCAGAAACACCCCGCCCGCCCCGGCATTGCCGGCCATCGCGGCGACGGTGACATGGCTTTCGCAGCGGATCAGTGCCTCGGCCAGGTCGTTCATGGCGTTGATATTGGCCCAGCTTTCCTCGGCCGGGCCGGGGGCGGCCTCGATCCGGTTCAGGTGGATGCCGTTGGACCAGAAATCCGGCCCGCCCTCAAGCACGATCACCCTGACCGGCCGGCTGCAGGCCTGGCGGAAGGCGGCGAGAAGCTCGGCGCACTGGCCGGCGGACATGGCGCCGTTGAGGAAGGGAAAGGCGAGGTAGCCCACATCGCCCGCTTCGCGCCAGGTGATGCCGGGAAAGGCGCCCGGATCGCCCGGCGCGACCTCTGGAAGCGCCTCGGCGGCAGCGCCCAGCACCTGGCGGGCCGGCAGCTTGACCGGCACCTCGGCCGCCGGGTCACGCATGTGCCCGATCCAGACCGCCCCATCGCGGCAGGCGCGCGCCACGGCCGGGCCGGAAGTGGCCAGCAGCGCCCCCGGCGGGCCTGCAAGGCCCGGCCGTGGCGCGCGCC
>JALWTH010000387.1 GCA_027082975.1 Paracoccaceae bacterium
GCTCGGCGGCCGCGCCAGTGCATCCGCTCGCCCATCCAGGCCATCTGCCCGTGGCGCCCCTCGGCGACGAATTGCGCAAGCCGGGCGGCGGTCTCGGGGGTGGCGTCGGGGCGGCAGATGCCGAGGCGGGCGAAGCCCTCGGCGCGCGCCTGCCGCTCGAGCCGGTCCCTGAGCGGGGCCGCGTCGGCCATCAGAAATCGAGATCCGCGTAATGGGCCGGCGGCGGAAAGCCGGGCAGGTTGTCGGCCAGCAGCGAGCGAAAGGCCGGGCGCGACTTGATCTTGGCATACCAGTCGCGCACGTTTGCATTGCGGTTCCAGTCCACATCCGAGACGTAATCCAGCGCCGATAGATGCGCGGCGGCGGCGAAGTCCGCAAGCGTCATCACGTCGCCCGCCAGCCAGCGGCGGTGGTCCAGCAGGTTGCCCATGTAGTCGAGGTGATACTTGATCGCCCGCGCGCCCTGCTTGACATTGCGGCTTTCTGGCGCGAGGCCCATGATCTTCTTGTGGATGCGCTCGTAGAGCAGGTTTCTCGTGACTTCGTTGAAGAACTTGTCGTCAAACCAGCCCACCAGCCGGCGCACCTCAAGGCGGGCCTCAGGGCGCCTGGGCATCAGCGGCGGCTCGGGAGCGGTCTCTTCGAGATATTCGCAGATCGCCGCGCTTTCGGCCATGATCCGCCGGCCCATCTGCAGGACCGGCACCTTTCCGGCCGGGTTGCGGCGCAGGAATTCGGTGCTCTTTTCCCAGTAGCGCTCCTCGATCAGCTCCACCTCGATCTTCTTTTCGGCCAGCGAGAGACGGACCTTGCGGCAGGCGGGCGACAGCGGGAAATGGTAGAGGCGGTTCATGTCTGCTCGGTGCTTGGTGCTTGGTGTTTGCGCTTGCGATCCGCGCTTCTTATGCACCTGTTTGCCGGGGCTGTTCAATCCTTGAAACAGGACGCGCGCCCGTCGGTGCGGATCGTTGCCGCTCCGTCGGCGATGCGGCGGGCGCGGGCCTGCATTGCCGCGCTGGGCTGGCGTGGCGAACGCTGCTTCGGGCTGGGCAGGACGGTGGCGAGCAGGGCGGCCTGGCGCAGGGTCAGGGACTCGGGCCCGGTGTCGAAATAATGCCGCGCCGCGGCCTCGATCCCGAACACGCCTTCGTCGAACTCGATCACGTTCAGATAGACTTCGAGAATGCGCCGCTTGGTCCAGATCAGCTCGACCACCGGGGTGATGAGCGCCTCCAGCGCCTTGCGCGGCCAGGAACGGCCCTGCCAGAGAAACACGTTTTTCACCACCTGCTGCGATATGGTGGAGCCGCCGCGCTTGCCGCCATCGGCAATGGCGGCACGGATCGCGGCCATGTCGAAGCCCCAGTGGGTGCAGAAATTGGCGTCTTCGGCGGCGACAATGGCCAGCGCCACATCAGGCGAGATTTCGGAAAGCGGCACCCATTCGTGATCGATCTCGCCCAGCCGGGTCTTTTCCGAGAGCATGTAGGGGGTGGCTGGGGGGTCGAGAAAGGCATAGGCGGAAATCCAGGTCAGCATCACGCCGATCGTGGCAAGCGCCAGCCGGCGCAGCCAGCGCAGGAGCCGGCGCATGGGGCGGAACGGTTCGCGCGGCTGCCTGGCCTTGCGGCGTGGTGCCGGCTTGCGCCGGGGCGCCGGGCCCTTGCGCCGGGCTGCGGGGCGTGTTTTCTTGCGCGGTTTGCTGGCCATCGGTCCCTTTTGGCCTTGCCGGTGCCGGCCGGTCAAGCGGGTCGGGCGATTTTGCCGGTGTCAGGCTGCCAGCAGGCGCCCTTCATAGGCGCGCGCCACCTGGCGTGCAGCGGGGATACTGTCCGCCCCGCCCTCCATCAACTCGGGGAAAAATAGCGCGAGTTCCGCCAGAGTGGCCCGGTCGCTGGTCTCGAGCGCATGGGCCGGGTGGTAGCTTTCCGATTGCAGACCCGAGGTGGACAGGATTTCGTGCCGATCGAACAGCAGGTGCAGATATTCTACCTCCCCGCCTTCGACGATAAGGATATCCCGGCCATTGACCAGATCCTTGGCCGCCACCAGCACCTCGTCGGCGCCGAGATAGATCTGTGCCCGCCAGTCGGCGATCAGGATGCGGTGCTGCTGCGAAACCTTCAGATCGGTGCGATTGCCCAGCGCCCCCTTGCGGATGAGCACCGGGGCAAAGGCACCCACGGCCTCGAACCGGCTGCGCCCGATCCAGCGCACCGGCTGCAATCCGTGGTCGCGGGTATGCACGAGGTCGCCCACCCTGAGGCTCTCGATCGGGCGCTGTCCGCTGGCGGTCCTGATCATCGTGCCCGGGGTGAAACAGGCCGGCCCGAGCTGCTTCACATAGAGCGGTCCCTGGCTGCTCACCCAGGTGGTCGAGACCAGCGTGCCGTTTTGCAGCACCTGTCCGTCATTCGGGGTAAAGACCCGGCTGCCATCGGCGAGGTAGAATGTCACGCCGGTATAGGTGACATTGCCAACCCCTGCGACATTGATCGTGACGGTATCGCCGGGCCAGGAAGCGGTGATGTCGATACCGTTGATGGTATCGCCGCCGGCGGCCTCGAAATCCATGTCGTCGTCCTGATCGACGAGGTCGTAGTGGACGAAATTCATCATCGTGCCCACGGGCGGCGGGCTGTAGGGGTCGATGTTGAAGAACTGGTCGTTGTAGGTGGTCGGCACGGGAACTGGCCTCTCGTCATTCACACACGCATTACATGCCGGTCTTGTAGGACCGAAATGAGGCATTATTGTGAAATTCGAGAAAAACTTTGAGATTTTTCCGTTTTGATGCGGAGATGGAAACAGAAGCCGGGCCCGAAACGGTCGATCCGGGGCGTTTTCGGTACATCTTTCAGTGGCGGGTCTCAGAGGCGGGGCGACGATTTTTCGCAGAAAAATCGCGCCGGGCGCACCATCGCGCAGAATGTCATCCGGGCCATGGCGGATGCTGCCATGGCCATGGCCCGGGGATTGTTGTCAGGGAAGCACCCTGTGGCTGGGCCCCTCGGCATTTTCTTGGGCGACGGCGGCGCGCCGGTCCGGGGTCACGCAGACCTTGTCGCCGGAATAGGCCTCGCGCCAGACATAGCCCGGCTTGCAGGTATTGGGGCCATAGGGGCCGGTGGGATCGACCCGCGCGCCGGCGACGTCGTTTTCATGGGCGGCCTGTGCGCGGCTTTCCGGGGTCACGCAGACGTGATCGCCCGGGTAGATGTCGCGCCAGACATAGCCGTCCTTGCAGGTATCCGGCCCGTAGGGGAGGGACGCGCCCGGATCGGGCGGCGGGCTGCTGCTGCCGGCGGCACCGGCGGCGACGGCGCCGAGGATGATCCCGAGGATCGCGGCGGCGGCGGCATCGGCATCGCTGCTGCCGGAGCCCGAACCGGAACCGGCGCCCGATCCGCTCCCCGATCCCCCGCCGCTTCCGCCGCCGGAACTGCCCCCGGCAGGCGCCAGATAATTGGCGCTTACCCAGCCATTGGGGCCGGGATGCTCCACGTAGCACCAGTTGCCGGAGCATTCGCGGATATTCACGGCTTCGCCGCCAGAGAGCGTATCCACGCGCATGAATTCGGTACCCGGGCCGCTGCGCACGTTCACATCGCTCCTGGCGACGGCCTCCACGGCCAGGGCGGCCTGTGCGGTCATTGCCAGGACAAGCGCGCTGCCGCCCAGGAAAGAGATGATTCTTGAAGACTGCATGAGTCCAACTCCTTGAAAAAAGGTCTTGTCACTCCTTACCCGGCTCAAGGGTGACCCCCTTGGCCGCACCTGTCAAGGCACAACCGCCGTGGCGGCAGGAACAGACCTCTTCAGGTCGGGCTCAGGCCGAGGCCTCGCCCTGTGCTTCCCGGGCAAGCGGGTGGGGCAGATGGGCAAGCATTTCCTTCGGGCAGACCTGCAGGAAATTGCTCCGCTCGCGCTTCCAGTGTTCCAGGATTGCCGCCGCCCGGGCGCTGCCGGTCTCGGAAAGGTGGCGCTCGATCAGCTCCCTGAGCTCGGCCTCCCAATGCTCCACGGTGACCGGGCAGGTGACCAGGGTATCCATGTTCATCCAGGCATGGGCCTGGCCCTCCGGGTCGTAGAGATAGGCCATGCCACCGGTCATCCCGGCGCCGAAATTGGCGCCGACAGGGCCGAGGATCACCGCCACCCCGCCGGTCATGTATTCGCATCCGTTGGAGCCGCAGCCCTCGACCACCACCCGCGCGCCGGAATTGCGCACCGCGAAGCGCTCGCCGGCGCGGCCCGCGGCAAACAGGTAGCCGCCGGTGGCGCCGTAGAGCACGGTATTGCCGATGATGGTGTTTTCGGCCGCGACAAGGGGGCTCGCCATGGGCGGGCGCACGACGATGGTGCCGCCCGAGAGCCCCTTGCCCACATAGTCGTTGGCATCGCCCGAGACCTCGAGCTTCAGCCCCGGCGCGGCAAAGGCGCCGAGCGACTGGCCGGCGGAGCCGGTGAGCTTGACCGTCAGGTGATCGGGCTGGAGCGAATTGCGCATCCCGAAGCGCTTGACGATATGGCTCGACAGGCGCGCGCCCACGGTGCGGTGGGTATTCTGCACGCTGTAGGAAAGCTGCATCTTCTCGCCATCTTCGAAGAAGCGGTGAGCGTCGCGCACGATCTGGGCATCCAGCGTGTCGTCCACCTCGCTACGCTCGCGGTAGCGGTCATAGGTGATGCTGTCGGCGTCATCGACGCGGATCAAGAGCGGGTTCAGGTCGAGATCGTCGAGATGGGCGCTGCCGCGGCTGACCTGGGTGAGCAGGTCGGCGCGCCCGATTACCTCGTCCAGCGAACGCGCGCCGATGGAGGCGAGGATCTCGCGCACTTCCTGGGCGTAGAAGGTGATGAGGTTCACCACCTTGTCGGCGGCATCCCGGGTGAATTTGGCGCGCAGGCGCTCGTCCTGGGTGCAGATGCCGACCGGGCAGGTATTGGACTGGCACTGGCGCACCATGATGCAGCCCATGGCGATGAGCGCGGCGGTGCCGATACCGTATTCCTCGGCCCCCATCATCGCCGCCATGACGATATCGCGCCCGGTGCGCAGGCCGCCATCGGTCCTGAGCGTCACCCGCGAGCGCAGGTTGTTCATGGCCAGCACCTGATGCGCCTCGGTCAGGCCCATCTCCCAGGGAAGGCCCGCGAACTTGATCGAGGTGGCCGGGCTTGCCCCGGTGCCGCCATTGTGGCCCGAAATCAGGATCACGTCGGCCTTGGCCTTGGCGACGCCCGCGGCGATGGTGCCCACGCCCGAGCTTGCCACCAGCTTCACCGTGACCTTGGCGCGCGGGTTGATCTGCTTGAGGTCGTAGATCAGCTGGGCAAGGTCTTCGATGGAGTAGATGTCGTGGTGCGGCGGCGGGCTGATCAGCGTCACCCCCGGCGTGGAGTGGCGCAGGCGGGCGATCAGCTCGGTCACCTTGAGGCCCGGAAGCTGGCCGCCCTCGCCGGGCTTGGCGCCCTGGGCGACCTTGATTTCAAGCTCCTCGCACTGGTTCAGATATTCGGCGGTAACGCCAAAGCGCCCGCTCGCCACCTGCTTGATCTTGGCAGACGGATTGTCGCCATTGGGCTCGGGGGTGAAATGGGCCGGATCCTCGCCGCCCTCGCCACTGTCGGACTTGGCGCCGATGCGGTTCATCGCTACGTTCAGCGCCTTGTGCGCCTCGGGGCTCAGCGCGCCAAGGCTCATGCCCGGCGTCACGAAGCGCTTGCGGATGGCGGTGATGCTCTCGACCTCCTCGAGCTTGACCGGCTCGCCCAGCGGCTTGATGTCGAGCAGGTCGCGCAGGTGGATCGGTGGATTGGCCTGCATCCGGGCCGAATACTGCTTCCACAGCGAAAAGCTCGCCCGCTCGCAGGCCTGCTGCATCAGCTTCATGCCGTCGGCATTCCAGGCATGGGTCTCGCCGCCGGTGCGGGCCTTGTAAAAGCCGCCGATGGGCAGGATGTCGGCGCTCTGGCGCCAGCCCCTGGCGTGGATTTCCTCGAGCTTCTTCTGGATCCCGTGCAGGCCGATGCCGGAGATGCGGCTGGTCATGCCGGGGAAATATTCGGCCACCATGGCGCGGCTGAGGCCCACGGCCTCGAAATTGAGCCCGCCGCGATAGGAGCTGAGCACCGAAATGCCCATCTTGGACATGATCTTGAGAAGCCCCTGGTCGATCGCCGCGCGATAGCGGGCGGTGATCTCGGTGAGCGAGCCTTCGAGCAGGCCGCGCTCGGCGCGCTCGGCAAGGCTGTCCTCGGCCAGATAGGCATTGACCACGGTCGCCCCGCAGCCGATCAGCACCGCGAAATAATGCGGGTCGATGGCTTCGGCGGAGCGGACATTGAGCGAGGTAAAGGTGCGCAGGCCCTTGCGGGTGAGCCAGGAATGCACCGCCGAGGTGGCGAGGATCATCGGCATCGCCACCCGATCCGGCCCCTGCCCGCGATCGGAAAGCACCAGATGGCCCGCGCCCGAGGCCACCGCCTCTTCGGCCACCTTGCGGATGCGGGAGAGCGCCTCGGCCAGCGCGCCCTCGCCCGCGTCGGCGTCAAAGGTGCAGTCGATCTCGACCATCGGCGCGTTGAAGTGGCGCACCAGTTCGTCAAACTGGGCATTGCCGACAAAGGGGCTGTCGAGCACCAGCACATCGGTCTGCGCGCTGCTTTCGTCGAGCACGTTCTTGAGGTTGCCGAACCGCGTCTTGAGGCTCATCACCCGATATTCGCGCAAGGAGTCGATCGGCGGGTTGGTCACCTGGCTGAAATTCTGGCGGAAATAGTGGCTGAGCGGGCGGTAGCGGTTCGACAGCACCGCGCTGGGCGTGTCGTCGCCCATGCTGGCGACTGGCTCCTTGCCGTCTTCGGCCATGGGTGAGAGGATCTGCTCAAGCTCCTCCAGCGTATAGCCCGCCGCCACCTGCCGGCGGCGCAGTTCCTCGCCGGTATAGAGCGGGCGCTCGGTGACGCCGGCGAGCACCTCGTCAAGCTCGCGTATCTTGCCGACCCATTCGCCAAATGGGCGGGAGGCGGCGAGCTTGTCCTTGAGCTCGGTATCGTGGAAAAGCGCGCCCTCCTGCATGTCCACGGCGATCATCTGGCCGGGGCCGAGCGCGCCCTTTTCCACCACGCTTTCCTCGTCCACCGGCACCATGCCCGCTTCGGAGCCCGCCATCAGCAGCCCGTCGCCGGTGACCACATAGCGCATGGGCCTCAGCCCGTTGCGGTCGAGCCCGGCGCAGACCCAGCGCCCGTCGGTCATGGCAAGCGCGGCGGGGCCGTCCCATGGCTCCATGGTGGAATTGGCATAGGCATACATGTCGCGCCATGCCTGGGGCAGTTCGACCGCGGTTTTCGACCAGCTTTCGGGCACCAGCACGGTCTTTGCCATCGGCGCCGAGCGGCCGGCGCGCACCAGCACCTCGAACACGCTGTCGAGCGCCGCCGAGTCCGAAGCCCCCTGGGCGACGATCGGCTTGATGTCCTCGGCCATGTCGCCGAATATGCTGGAGGCCATGCGGATCTCGTGGCTCTTGAGCCAGTTGAGATTGCCCTTGAGCGTGTTGATCTCGCCGTTATGGGCGAGCATCCGAAACGGCTGGGCCAGCCACCATTGCGGAAAGGTATTGGTGGAATAGCGCTGGTGATAGATCGCAAAGGCGCTCTCGAAGCGCTCGTCCTTGAGGTCGGGGTAGAATTCGGCCACCTGCTCGGCCAGCATCATGCCCTTGTAGATGATCGAGCGACAGGAAAGGCTGGCGATGTAAAGCTCCTTGACCTGCGCGGCGGCGGCGGCCTTTTCGATCCGGCGGCGGATCACGTAAAGCTCGCGCTCGAAGGTCTCTTCGTCCACGCCCTTGGCGTTGGAAATCAGGATCTGCTCGATCTCGGGGCGGGTGGCATTGGCCTTTTCGCCCAGGCAGTCGATATTCACCGGCACATGGCGCCAGCCATAGATCCGGTAGCCCATGCGCAGCACTTCGGTCTCGATGATGGTGCGGCAGGTCTCCTGCGCGCCGTGATCGGTGCGCGGCAGAAACACCTGGCCCACGGCGATCAGCTGATCGGTGCGCGGCTCGTGGCCGGTGCGGCGGATCTGGTCATAGAAGAAGGGGACCGGGATCTGCACATGGATGCCGGCGCCGTCGCCGGTCTTGCCATCCGCATCCACCGCGCCGCGGTGCCAGACGGCTTTGAGCGCGTCGATGCCGTTTTCCACCACCTTGCGCGAGGGCTTGCCGTCGATCGACACCACCAGCCCGACGCCGCAGGAAGCGTGCTCGTCCTCGGCGCGGTAGAGCGAGTTTTCGTTCATCCATGCGCGCTTTTCGGCCTCGGCGCGCGCCCAGTTCTGGTCATGCTTGGTCATTCTTCGTCCCCTCTCCGCCGCGCTCGGCATCGCGGCTGAACAGCTTCAGGCACTCGGCGCGCGTCAGGCGCTTGTGGCCTTCGCCGGTATAGGCGTAGCTGTCCGGTTTCATGTCGGTATAGATCTCGTTTTCGAGCGCAAAGCCATTGGCATCGTCAAACAGCCCGATGGGTATCTCGGTGGCGCCAAACCACTTGCCCCGCTCGGTCACGCGGTAATAGAGCCCGGTGCCGCACTTGCCGCACCAGGCGCGCTCGGCCCATTCCGAGCTTTGCAGCGTGGCGATATGCTCGCGCCCGTGCCACACCACGCTTTCGGTGGGCACGCTCACGCCCAGGAGCGCCGAGCCGGTCCAGCGGCGGCACATCTCGCAATGGCAGATGCCGTAGCGCATCGGCACGTCTTCGGCCGAAAAGCCGACCGCCCCGCACATGCATCTGCCGGTTTTCGTGGCCATGGGCTTACTCCGCCGCGATGCCGGCGCGCTCGGCCAGCCAGCCAAGGATGGCCTCGGCGGCCTCGCGCCCGTCGCGGATCGCCCAGACCACCAGCGAGGCGCCGCGCTGGATGTCGCCACAGGCCCAGACGCCCTCCATGCTGGTCGCGTGCGTGGCGAAATCGGCGCGGATCGTGCCCCAGTCGGTGGTCTCGAGTTCGCCCTCGAGCCCCCATTGGGCGGGCAGGTTCTCGGGGGAAAAGCCCAGCGCCTTGATCACCAGATCGGCTTCTTCCACATGGGTTGCGCCCTCGATCGGCTCGGGCGAGCGGCGGCCGGAAGCATCGGGCGCGCCAAGGGCCATTTCCTGCACGATGACGCCGGTGACCGGATCGCCGGTAAAGCCCGCCGGCGCCGAGAGCCAGACGAATTCGGCCCCCTCCTCCTCGGCATTCTGCACTTCGCGCACGCTGCCGGGCATGTTTTCGCGGTCGCGCCGGTAGAGGCACTTGACGCTCGTTGCCCCCTGGCGCAGCGCGGTGCGCACGCAATCCATGGCGGTATCGCCGCCACCGATCACCACCACCTTCTTGCCCTGCGCATTGAGGGTGCCGTCCTCGTATTCGGGCACCGTGTCGCCGAAGCCGACGCGATTGGACGCGGTGAGGTAATCCAGCGCGGCGACGATCCCGCGCGCGCCGGCACCGGGCACGCGCAGGTCGCGCGCCGCATAAACGCCGGTGGCCACCAGCACCGCGTCGTGCTGCGCGTGGACCTCCTGGAAGCTGATATCGCTGCCCACGTTGCAATTGAGCACGAACGTCACCCCGGCCCGCTCCAGCTGCGCGACGCGGCGCATGACCACATCCTTTTCCAGCTTGAAGCCGGGGATGCCATAGGTGAGCAGGCCGCCGGCGCGGTCATGGCGGTCATATACCGTGACCTTGAGCCCCGCGCGCACCAGCACATCCGCCGCCGCCAGCCCGCCGGGCCCGGCGCCGATGATGCCCACGCTTTCGCTGCGCTCGGCGGCAGGGGTGATCTCGCCGACCCAGCCCTGCTCCCAGGCGGTATCGGTGATGTATTTCTCCACCGCGCCGATGGTGACGGTGCCGTGGCCGGCCTGTTCGATCACGCAATTGCCCTCGCAAAGCCGGTCCTGCGGGCAGATGCGGCCGCAGATCTCGGGAAAGGTATTGGTGGCCTGCGAAAGCTGGTAGGCTTCCTGCATCCGCCCCATGGCGACCATGCGCAGCCAGTCGGGGATGTTGTTGTGCAGCGGGCAATGGGTGTGGCAATAGGGCACGCCGCATTGAGAGCAGCGGCTTGCCTGTTCGCGGGCCTTTTCGGCGGCGAATTCGGCATAGATCTCGTGGAAATCCTTGCGCCGCGCCTCGGGCGGGCGCTTTTCGGGCATGTCGCGCCCGATCTTCACGAATTTCAGCATCGGCTGCCTGGCCATTGTCCCCTCCTGATGGTCCGAAGGGCCTTTTACGGCGTGGCAACGCGAAAGAAAAGACAGGAATGCTGACCTTATTCGGGTATTTTGTCACATATCCCCAGGAACGGGCGTCCTTTGCACCGCATAAAGGTCAGTAAGACTGTCATTTATGCAAGGTAACCCAGCGCCAGCGCCCCCAGCAGCGCGCCGCCAAACAGGATCCGGTAGATCGCAAAGGCGGTGAATCTGTGCGAGCGGATGAAGCCCAGCAACCATTTGACCGAGACAAAGGCGGTCACGGTCGAGACCGCAAAGGCGATGCCGAGCCCGGCCCAGTCCTCGCTCTGGCCGCTGCCCGCCTGCTTGAAGAGCTCATAGCCGCTCGCCGCATACATGGTCGGGATGCCGACCAGAAAGGCAAACTCCGTTGCCGCCGCGCGGTTTGAGGTGCCCAGCAGCATGGCAACGAAGATCGTCGTGGCCGAGCGCGAGGTGCCGGGAAACACGCCCGCCACCACCTGCGCCACCCCCACCGCCACGG